>JBPEXR010000408.1:0-3454 GCA_052031355.1 Paracoccaceae bacterium | reverse complement strand
CAGGGCGCTCCGGCCCCTGCGTGGTTCTTATTTGCCTTAGCGGCCGCGGATACGCGGGTCCAGCGCGTCGCGCAGGCCGTCGCCGAGGTAGTTCACCGCCAGCACCGTCAGCGAGATGGCGATGCCGGGCAGCATCACGCGCTCGGGGAACTCCTGCATCCGGTCGACGGCATCCGCAAGCTGCTTGCCCCATGTGGGGAAGTCCGACGGGAAGCCCACGCCGAGGAAGCTCAGCGCGCTTTCGGTGATGATCGCGGTGGCGAGGCCAAGGGTGGCCGAGACCATGATCGGAGAGATCACGTTGGGCAGCAGGTGCCGCCGGATGATCTTGCCCGGGGTGGTGCCGATAGAGCGGGCCGCGAGGATGAACTCGCGCTCTTTCAGGGCAAGAATGTCGCCGCGCACGATCCGCGCGGTCTGCATCCAGGAGGTCAGGCTGATGACCGAGACGATGAGGATGAACATGCCGCCCTCGGGCCCGAACTGCGAGCGCAGCGGCTGGCCGAAGAGGGTCACCGCCAGAAGCACCAGCGGCAGGATCGGCAGGCTGAGGATCAGGTCGGTGAAACGCATCAGCCAGAAGTCCATGCGCTTGAAGAAACCCGACAGCACGCCGATCGCCGTGCCGATGAGCAGCGCGAGGATCATCGCCAGCCAGCCTACCGCCATCGAGACGCGGCCCCCGAAGAGCATCTGCGCGAGGATGTCGCGGCCCAACTGGTCGGTGCCGAAGGGATGGGCCCAGCCCGCCTTGGCGTCGCCATCCCACAGCAGCGTGTAGATCGGTCGCCAGTCCTTGTTGCGGATGTCGAGCTTCTTGGCGTCGATGTCCCAGATATAGGGCCCGAAGATCACGGCCAGCGTGATGAAGATCAGGAAGCCGCCGCCGAAGAGCGCGCCCTTGTGCTTGCGGAACTGGTCCCAGACGTCGCGCCACTGGCTGCGCGGCGGCTTCTGCGGGCCCTTGTCCTGCAGGGCCTTCATGAACTCGAGGTCGGCTTCGACCGGGCTTGCGGGAATGGGTTGCTCAGTCATAACGGATCCTTGGGTCAAGCAGGCCGTAGAGGATATCTGCGATCAGGTTGAACAGCACGATCAGCACCGCGAAGATGAAAGTCAGCGTCATCACCATCGGCAGGTCGTTGGCGCGCAGCGCGGTCAGCAAAAGCTGGCCGATGCCGTTCACCTTGAAGACGTTCTCGGTGATGATCGCGCCGCCGAAGATCGCGGGCATGCCGAGCGCGATGACGGTCACAACCGGGATCATCGAGTTGCGCAGCACGTGCACCATGACCACGACGCTTTCCTTCAGGCCCTTGGCGCGAGCGGTCCGCACGTAGTCCTGGTTGAGGTTGTCGAGCATGGCACCACGCATGTAGCGGCTGATCTGCGCCGTGGTCTGCAGCGCCAGCACCATCACCGGCATGATCATCTGGAAGAACTGCACCTTGAAGCTTTCCCAGTCGTTCACGACATGCGTCGTGTCGTAGATCGAGGGCAGCCAGCCCAGGGTGACCGAGAAGATCACGATCAGCAGCGGACCGGTGAAGAAGGGCGGGATCGAGAAGCCGATCATGGTGATGAAGGTACCGGCCTGGTCGAAGACCGAGTAGTGCCGGTAGGCCGAGTAGATGCCGATTGGGATCGCGATGACGATGCCGACGATATAGCTCAGGCCCACGACCCACAGGGTCTGCGGCATCCGCTGGATCACGATGTCCATCACCGGCGAACGGGTCTGCCAGGAGATCACGCGCAGCTTGCCCTCGGACAGCGCGGTGTCGGGCAGCCAGCTAAACAGGGCGGAGCGGTTGGTCAGGTAGTCGATGAAGACCTGCGGCTCGATCCAGAAGACCTGCACCAGCCATTTCCAGTACTGGATATAGATCGGCTGGCCGAGGCCAAGCGCCTCGCGCATCTTCTCTTTCACCTCTGGCGGGACCGTCAGCGGCACTTGCGCCATCGGGTCGCCCGGGGCGAGTTGCAGCAGCAGGAAGATCACCAGGCTGATAAACAAAAGCGTCGGGATCGACAAAAGAAGTCGTCGGATGGTGAAGGTCAACATGGGCGTCGCCTTTGTAGGTCAGTCTGTGAATGGTGGGGAAAGGGGGTGTACGTCATACGTACACCCCCGGTAGCCATCGGAGGGGCACATGGCAAGCCATGCGCCCCATTTGATGTCACTCTTCTTTCTTGCGGTACCAATCTGCGACATTCCACAGCTCGGAGTCCCATGTGTTCAGCACCACGCCGCCGAGGCTGTTGGCAGCGGCCGAAACCCGGCCACGGTCCACCAGCGGCAGGATCGAGTAGCTGTCCTTGGTCAGCATGTCGTTCAGCTTCTTGGCGATCTCGCCGCGCTTTTCCATCTCGCCGGTGCGGCCCAGTTCGGCCACGAGCGCATCATACTCTTCGTTGCAGAAGCGGTTGATGTTCTCGCCCTGCCACTGGGTCTCGGGGCTCGGGAACTTGGCGCAGGTCCGCTGGGCAAGGTAGCTCTGCGGGTCGGTGCCGTCGAAGTTGTTGGCGTACATCTCGACGTCCGCGTAGAAACGCTGGAACGTGTCGGTGGAGCCGGGGTCGCCGCCGAAGAAGACCGAGGCGTCGATGTTGCGCAGTTCGGTTTCGACACCGATCTGGCTCCACCAATCCTTGATCAGCGCCTGGAAGTCCTGACGCACGGCGTTGGTCGAGGTCTGGTACAGGATGCGCAGTTCAACGCCATCCTTGTCGCGCACGCCGTCGCCGTTGCTGTCAACCCAGCCGGCTTCGTCGAGAAGCGCATTGGCGCCTTCGATGTCCTGCGTCAGACACTCGGTGTTGTCGGAGGCATACAGCTCCGGCGCGGGCACCATGTTGCAGGTCGGACGACCGGCCTGACCGTAGCCGATCTCGACCAGCAGGTTTCGGTCGATCGCCATCGACAGCGCCTTGCGGACGTTCTCGTCGGTCAGGAAGGGGTGGGGGTGCTTTGCTGTCGCACGCTCGCCTTCCGGCAGGTCCGGGGACGGGTCGGTCATGTTCAGCTCAAGACGCTCAACCAGCGTGCCGAAAGCCGAGATCGGCTTGCCCTTGCCGCCTTCGGCCATCTTGGCGAGGACGTCGGGGGCCAGCTGCATGTTCCAGGCGTAGTCGAACTCGCCGGTTTCCATCACGGCACGACCGGCTGCAGTCGCGTCACCGCCGCCCTTGAAAGTCAGCGTGGCGAAGGCGGGCTTGCCGGCTTCGCGATAGTTCTCGTTCGCAGCCATGGTGATCACGTCGTTCGGGCGGAACTCGGTGACGGTGAAGGGGCCGGTGCCGATCGGGTTGAAGTTCTCCTCGGTGCACTCAGGCGCCTTGGCGCCGGTGCAGTCAGCGAACTGCGCGGCCTGGATGATCGGGGACTGGCCGCCCATGAAGGGGCCATAGGGGTTCGGCATCGGCTCGGAGAAGGTGACCTTCACGGTCAGGT
>JBPEXR010000407.1:0-1949 GCA_052031355.1 Paracoccaceae bacterium | reverse complement strand
GCCGGCCTCGACGCCTCGGGCCGCTACCCGGAATACGAGGCGCTGCTGGCCGATGCGCCCGCCGATTTCGAATGGGTCATGCCCGAGGACGAATGGGAGAGCATCTCCCTCAACTACACCTCCGGCACCACCGGGCGGCCCAAGGGCGTGGTCTACCACCACCGCGGCGCCTACCTGTCGGCCCTGGCGCAGCCGATCTCCTGGCGGATGACCCTCTTTCCGCGCTTTTTGGCGATCGTGCCGCTGTTTCACTGCAACGGCTGGTGCCACACCTGGATGATGCCGGCCGTGGGCGGGACCGTAGTCTGCTGCCGCGACGTGACGGCCAAGGCGCTGTTCGACGCTTTCGCCGACGAGGGCGTGACCCATTTCGGCGGCGCGCCCATCGTGCTGAACACCATCGTCAACGCGCCGCCCGAGGTCCGGCGGGAGTTTCCCCAGGTGGTCGAAGTGTTCACCGCCGGCGCGCCCCCGGCGCCCGCCACCCTCGCCCGGATCGAGACCATGGGCTTCAACGTCACCCAGGTCTACGGGCTGACCGAGACCTACGGCCCCGCCTCGGAATGCACCTGGCAGGAGGAATGGCACGAGCTGCAGGGCGACAAGCGCGCCGCGATCAAGGCGCGCCAGGGCGTGCCCATGCCGATGATGGAGGCGATCGAGGTCTGCGATCCGGAAAGCCTGGTCCCCTGCCCCCGCGACGGCGCCACCCAGGGCGAGATCATGATGCGCGGCAACGCGGTGATGAAGGGCTACTACCGCAACCCCGAGGCCACGGCCGAGGCCTTTGCCGGCGGCTGGTTCCATTCCGGCGACCTGGCGGTGCAGCACCCCGACGGCTACGTCCAGATTGCCGACCGGGCCAAGGATATCATCATCTCGGGCGGGGAGAACGTCTCCTCCGTCGAGGTGGAGAACGTGCTGATGTCGCACGATTGCGTCAGCCTTTGCGCGGTGGTGGCCAAGCCGGACGAGAAATGGGGCGAGGTGCCTTGCGCCTTCGTCGAGCTGAAAGAGGGCGCCACCGCGGCGGAGGACGAGTTGATCGCCTATGCCCGCGCCCGCCTCGCCGGGTTCAAGACGCCCAAGCGGGTGGTGTTCCGCGAGCTGCCGAAGACCTCGACCGGCAAGATCCAGAAGTTCGAGCTGCGCCAGGCGGCGAAGGACCTCTAGCCCCGCTGCGGCCCCCGCGCCGCGGCGCGTTGGCAAATGCGGGCGGCGCGGCGCGGGTCAATTGTGCGCCGCCGCGCGCCCGTGCTAGATGGCGGTGATGACGGACAGGCCCGCCCCCAGATGACCGCGCTGACCAAGTACCAACGGCTCGAGGCCGCCGGCCTCTGGCGTGCCTCGCCCGAGGCGCAGCGCCGCGATGTCATCGTCTCGGTCGGGGATGCGACGCTGATCGTCACCGACATGCAGGACCGCCCGCTGGCGCATTGGTCGCTGGCCGCGGTGGCCCGCGCCAACCCCGGCGAATACCCGGCGATCTTCTACCCCGACGGCGACCCCGGCGAGACGCTGGAACTGGCTGAGGACGAACGCGAGATGCTGGAGGCGATCGAGACGCTGCGCCGGGTGATCGAGCATCGTCGCCCCCACCCCGGGCGGCTGCGCTGGGGCCTTGGCGCGGGGCTTTTCGCGCTGGTGCTGGCGCTGGCGCTGCTCTGGCTGCCCGGGGCGCTGCGCCAGCACGCGCTGTCCATCCTGCCCGACGTCAAGCGCGAGGAGATCGGCCAGGCGCTGCTGACGCGGATCGAGCGTGTCAGCGGGGCGCCCTGCGCCGTGCCCGAGGGGCGCGCGGCGCTGCGGCGGCTGGGGCAGCGCGTGCTGGGCCCGCGCCGCGGCGGCAACATCGTGGTGCTGCGCGACGGGCTGCAAAGCACCGCGCATCTGCCCGGCGGCTTCATCCTGCTGGACCGCTCGATCGTCGAGGACCCCAGCGAGCCCGA
>JBPEXR010000406.1:0-3586 GCA_052031355.1 Paracoccaceae bacterium | reverse complement strand
GGGCCGCCGGCCAGCGGCGGCCCGAGGGGGCTGTTACTGCTTCAGCCGGGTCCAGATCTTGTTGTACATCGCCACGGTCTCCTGCGGGCAGGGCTTGACGAAGTCCGGCTTGGGCGCATCGGCCGGCATCACGATCTCCGGCGCGGTCAGCATCTCGGGGTCCATGAACTCCTCCGAGCCCTTGATGCCGTTGGCATAGCGCGCGAAGTTCGAGATGAGGGCCGCGTTCTCCGGCGCCATGATGAAGTTCACGAACAGCTTCGCGTTCTCCATGTTGGGCGCGTCCTTCAGCACCGCGACGTTGTCCATCCAGCCGGTGAAGCCTTCACGCGGGTAGGCGTATTGCAGCGTCGGCCGCTGGGCGCGGGCGCGCATCGCCGCGCCGTTCCAGTTCTGCGACAGGTCCACGTCCTTCGAGGTCAGCTTCTCGATGGTCGAGTAGTCCATCGTGCGCCAGTGCTGCTTGGCCTCCAGCAACAGCTCCGTCACCTCGCGCAGCTGGTCGGGGTTGCCGTTGCACCGCTCGTAGCCGAGGTAGCGCAGCCCGGCGTTGATGACGTCGTTCATGTCGTTGAGCATGTTGATGCGGCCCGAAAGTTCCGCCGGCGGATCGAACAGCAGCTTCAGCGTGTTGATGTCGCCGCCGTAAACCTCGGTATCGACGGTGAAGGAGGTGGTGCCCCACTGCCAGGGGACCGAGTAGTTGCGGCCCGGATCCCACCAGACATCGACCCACTTGGGGTCCATGTGCTTGAAGTTTTCCATCTCGTTGGGCTTGATCTCGGCCAGCAGGTCCTGCTCGCGCATGATCTGGATCATGTAGTCGCCCGGGACCACGATATCGTAGCCGGTGCCGCCTTCCTTGACCTTGGCCAGCATCGTCTCGTTGCTGTCGTAGCCGTCGATCGTGACGTCGACGTCGTATTCCTTCTCGAACTTCTCGATCAACTCGGGGCTGGTGTAATTGCCCCAGTTGTAGATGTTCAGCTCACCCTCGGCGAAGGCCGGGGCGGCCAGCCCGAGGGCCATCGCGGCCACCCATGTCTTGCGTATCATTGTCGTTCTCCCTGTTGGTTCTTGGTCTTGGTGGTCTTCCCTGGACCCGGCTAGCGGTCGGTCTTGCGTCCGAGCACGAAGAACAGCGTCACCATCAGCAGCGACAGGCCCAGCAGAAGGGTGGACACGGCGTTGATCTCGGGCGTGATGCCGCGGCGGATCTGGCCGAGGATGTAGATGGGCAGCGTGGTCTCGCCGGGGCCGGCGACCAGCAGCGTGATGATCACGTCGTCGAGGCTGACGACGAAGGCCAGCATCGCCCCGGCGACGATGCCGGGCGCCAGCAGCGGCAGGGTCACCCGGCGGAAGACGGCGAAGGGCGGGGCGTAAAGGTCGGCCGCCGCCTGTTCCAGCGTCAGGGTCATGTCCTCAAGCCGCGCGCGGATGGGCATGAAGGCGAAAGGTATGCAAAAGACCGTATGCGCCAGCATCAGGTAGCCGATGCCCGTCACCCCGGTGGCTTTCTTGATCAGCGTGAAGAAGGCCAGCGTCGAGATGGCGGTCACGATCTCCGGGATCATCAGCGGCTGGTTGATGACCGCATAGGCCAGCACCTGTCCGCGGAAGGCGCGGGTGCGGGTGGTGGCCAGCGCCGCCATCGTGGCGATCACCGTCGCCCCCAACGTCGCCACCGCCGCCACCTGCAGCGACACCCAGGTGGCGTTGCGGATGCCCTCGTTCTCGAAGGCGGCGTGGTACCAGCGCAGCGAAAACTCGGTCCAGCGCACCACCGACCGGTTGTCGTTGAAGGAAAAGACGATCAGCACGACGATCGGCGCGTAGAGAAAGAGGATGCAGCCCCAGGCCAGCGCCTTGAAGCCCGGCATGGCCTTCAGATCGCGCGCGCGGCGGCGGCGCGGGGGGCGGGGGGCCTGGGCCGCGGTGGGCGAGGCGTCAGCCATGCTGGGCCCCCTTTCCGGCCTGGCGCACGTAGAGCAGCAGCGCCAGCATGACCACGACCATCAGGATCAGCGCCGCGGCCGAACCGAAGGGCCAGTTGCGCGAAGAGCCGAACTGCAGCGCGATCAGGTTGCCGATCATCAGCTTCTTGCCTCCGCCCAGAAGCTCGGGCGTGATGTAGGCGCCGAGGCCCGGGATGAAGACAAGGATGCACCCCGCCACGATCCCCGGCTTGGCCAGTGGCAGGATCACCCGGCGCAGCACCTGCCAGCGCGTGGCGTAGAGGTCATAGGCCGCTTCCACCAGCCGGAAGTCGAGCTTTTCCAGACTGGCGTAGAGGGGCAGCACCATGAAGGGCAGGTAGGCGTAGATCAGCCCCATGAAGACCGCGCCATCGGTGTAAAGCAGCCGCAGCGGCGCGCCGATCAGCCCGGTCTGCATCAGCGCCAGGTTCACCATCCCCTCGTCGCGGATCAGCAGCAGGATCGCGTAGGTGCGGATCAGCAGGTTCGTCCAGAAGGGCAGGGTGATGAGGAAAAGCCAGAAGTTGCGCTGCTCGCGCGGCTTGGTGGCGATGAAATAGGCAGTGGGAAAGCCGATCAGCAGCGCCCCCACCGTCGCCCCCAGCGCCAGCCCGATCGAGCGGCCGAAGATCTGCAGGTAGGTGCTGGAGAAGGCCAGCGTCTCGTCGAAGATGTCGCGCTCGAAGAGGAACTGGACATAGGCTTCGGTCGAGAAGTCCCAGGTCACCCCGCCATAGGTGCCGGGGCTGAGGAAGGAATAGATGACGGTGATCGCCAGGGGAAAAAGGCCGAAGATGCCGATGACCAGCATCGCCGGGGCCAGCAGCAGCCAGCGCCGCCGCGTCTCGCCGCGCTCTCGCGCCTGTGCGGCGGTTTCGGCCGCGCCGGGGCGGCGCGCACGGCGCTGGGCGGGGCGGTGCCGGCGGCCAGGGTATCGGGGCTGCCGCTCATCCTGCCTCCAGGATCTTCAGGTGTTCGGGCGGCAGGTGCACGGTGACCGCCGCGCCCTCGGCCGGGGCGGCGGCGCCGCCGGCGCGGGCGCGCAGCGTGCCGCCCCCCTCCAGCGACAGGTGCAGCTGCGTGTCCGCGCCCGAGTAGATGACCGTCTGAACCGTGGCGCGCAGCCGGTTGCCCCCTTCACCGGCAGTGCTGCCGGGCTGCACCTCCACCCGCTCCGGGCGGATCGCCAGCGTGCCGCCGCCGGGCGGCAGATCGCGCGCCAGCGCCAGTTCCGCGCCGCCGGACAGGCGGGCCCGGCCGGGACCGGCGGGGGCGGCGTCCAGCAGGTTGATCTCGCCGATGAAGTCGGCGACGAACCGGTGGGCCGGCGCCTCGTAGATCTCCTGCGGCGCGCCGACCTGCAGGATCGCCCCGTCCTGCATCACCGCGATGCGGTCGGACATGGTCAGCGCCTCTTCCTGGTCGTGGGTCACGAAGACGAAGGTGATCCCCGTCTCGTGCTGCAGGCGCTTCAGCTCGATCTGCATTTCCTTGCGCAGCTTGAAGTCGAGCGCCGAAAGCGGCTCGTCCAGCAGCAGCACCCGCGGGCGCGGGGCCAGCGCGCGGGCCAGGGCGACGCGCTGTTGCTGGCCGCCCGACAGCTGGTC
>JBPEXR010000405.1:0-17281 GCA_052031355.1 Paracoccaceae bacterium | reverse complement strand
CGCCAGCGCCAGCTCCCCCTCGGGCGAGCCCAGCCTTTCGTAGCTTTCCCAACCCTGCTGGCAGACCGCCTGCGCCTGCGGATCGGCCAGGCCGATATCCTCGACCGCCATGCGCAGCAGGCGCCGCGCCAGGTAGCGCGGGTCCTCGCCGCCCTCCAGCATCCGCGCGAACCAGTAGAGCGCCGCGTCCGGGTCCGAGCCGCGGATCGATTTGTGCAAGGCCGAGATCAGGTTGTAATGCGCATCGCCCGACTTGTCGTATTGCGCCGCGCGCCGGGTCAGCCGGGCCGAGAGGCCGGCGGTGTCGAGCTTGCCCTCCAGCTTCCAGTTCGAGACCTGCTCTACCAGGTTCAGCAGCGCCCGTCCGTCGCCGTCGGCCATCTCCAGCAGCGCCTCGCGTGCCGGCCCGTCCAGCGGCAGCGGGCGCCCCAGCTCTGCCTCGGCGCGCTGCGCCAGGCGTTCGAGGTCCGCCAGGTCCAGCCGCTCCAGCACCAGCACCTGCGCCCGCGACAGAAGCGCGGCGTTCAACTCGAACGAGGGGTTCTCGGTCGTGGCGCCGACCAGCAGGATCGTCCCGTCTTCCATGTGCGGCAGAAAGCCGTCCTGCTGCGCCTTGTTGAAGCGGTGGATCTCGTCCACGAACAGCAGCGTCCCCTGTCCGTTCGCATGGCGGTGCTTGGCGGCCTCGAAGACCTTCCGCAGCTCCTGCACGCCGGTGAAGATGGCGCTGATCTGGACGAAATGCAGCTCCGTCTCGTCGGCCAGAAGCCGGGCGATGGTGGTCTTGCCGACACCGGGCGGGCCCCAGAAGATCAGCGAGGTCAGCGCCCCCGAGGCCAGCATCGTGCCCAGCGGCGCCTCCGGGCCCAGGACCTGCTGCTGCCCGATCACCTCCGACAGACGCGCGGGACGCAGGCGGTCCGCCAGCGGGCGCGGGCCTTCGCCGGCCCGGGGGCTGCTCGCCGCGTGCTTGGCGCCTGCGCCCTCGCCTTCCGAGCCGGTGTCGAACAAGTCCGGCATTACAGGCCGATCCGCAGCGACAGGCGCCGCGCGCCGCGTTGCAGGCGCAGGTCCAGCCGCCCGCTGGCGGCGTTCAGGGCGCGGCGCAGGTCCTCCACCCGCTCGATCTTTCGGCCATCGACAGCGATTACAACGTCCTTCTCGCGCAGTCCCAGCCGCCGGCCGTAGGGGCCGGGGTCCAGCACCGCGACGCCGCCGTCCAGCAGCGGCAATCCCATCTCCACGATAAGCGCCGGATTGACGTTTGCCACCAGCAAGCCGGGCAGGAAATCGCGGGTGCCGAACCGCGTGGGGGCGCGCGGTGGCTGTTCGGGCGCCGCCTCCAGCGTGACGCGCAGCTGGCCGGGGGCACCGCCGCGCAGGTAATCCACCGTCACCGCGGCGCCGATGCCGGCGACGCTCAGCCGGTGCAGCATCTCGGCCGGGCCATTGACGGGCTGGCCATCGACCGCGGTCACCACGTCGCCGCCGCGCAGCCCGGCGCGGGCGAAGGCGCTGGCGGAATGCAGCTCGGCGATGACCATGCCGCCGGGCAGGGGCAGGCCGAAGCCGGCGGCGAGGTCGGCGTCGACCGGCTGGCCTGTCATGCCGGCCCAGGGCCGCTGGAAGCTGCGCGCGCCCTCCTTCGCCTGGGCCAGAAACTGCGCCACCAGGTCGGCCGGAATGGCGAAGCCGATGCCGTTGGAGCCGCCGGAGCGCGAGAGGATCGAGGTGTTGATGCCGATCACCCGGCCATCCACGTCGATCAGTGCGCCGCCGGAATTGCCGGGGTTGATCGAGGCGTCGGTCTGGATGAAGTAGCCGCGCGCGTCGCCCGTCGCTCCGCCCGACCGCGCCAGGCCCGACACGATTCCGCTGGTCACCGTCTGCCCGACGCCGAAGGGGTTGCCGATGGCCAGCACCAGCTCGCCCACCTCGACCGTGGGCGCGGCGCGCAGCGGCAGGTGCGGCAGGTCCTTTGCCCCGTCGAGGCGCAGCACCGCGAGGTCCGATTCCTCGTCCGCCAACAGCACCTCGGCGGAATATTCGCGCCGGTCGTTCAGCACCACGCGGATGTCGGAGGCATCGGCAATGACATGGTGGTTGGAGACGACGAGCCCCTCCGGCGACAGGATCACCCCGGAGCCGAGCGAGTTCTGCACCCGCGGACGGGCCGGAGCGAAATCGCGGAAGAAGTCCTGGAAGAACGGGTCGCGGAACAGCGGCGCACGGCGATCGGCCACAAGGCGCTTGGCGTAGATGTTGACCACCGCCGGGGCGGCCCGGCGCACCACGGGCGCGAAGCTCAGCTTGACCTCCGCCGCGCTTTGCGGAACGCGCGCCTCGGCCTCCGCCGCGGCCGGCGCGGGGCCGGCGGTTTCGGCCAGCGCCCAGGCCGGCAGGGCCAGGACCATCAGAACGGCCAGCAGAACCTGTCGCATCGATCCCTCCTTTTTGGGGGGATATGCGCCCCCCACGCCGGGGTTGCAAGCCGCACGGCCGGGCGCGGCGGCAAAGAAAAACCCCCGCCTCCGGACCGGAGGCGGGGGCTGCGCGGGCCGAAAGGCCGCAACGCTTATTCTTCGGCGGTCGCCTCTTCCTCGAGACGGGCCTTGTCGGCGGCGCCCTTGGCGTCCACGTCGCGGTCCACGAACTCGATGATCGCCATCGGCGCCATGTCGCCGTAGCGGAAGCCGGCCTTCAGGACGCGGACGTAGCCGCCCTGACGCTCGGCGTAGCGGGGGCCCAGAACGTCGAACAGCTTGGCAACGTGCTTGTCCTGCTTCAGCTGGCTGGCGGCCTGGCGGCGGGCGTGCAGATCGCCGCGCTTGCCGAGGGTGATCAGCTTCTCCACCACGCGGCGCAGTTCTTTGGCCTTGGGCAGGGTGGTCTTGATCTGCTCATGCTCGATGAGCGAGCCGGCCATGTTCGCCCACAGCGCCTTGCGATGCTCGTGGGTGCGGTTCAGGCGGCGGTAACCTTTTGCGTGACGCATTGTTCAACTCCAATCGTGTTTTGCTTTGTCCGGCCGCCGATGCGTGTCAGCGGCTCTCCTTGGGGCGGGTGCCCGGGTCTTGAGCGGTGGGGCGGGCCGGCAGTGCCGGCCTGCCCCGGGGATCAGAAGGAATCCTCGAACTTCTTGGCGAGGTCCTCGATGTTGTCCGGCGGCCAATCCTCGACATCCATGCCGAGGTGCAGGCCCATGCCGGAGAGCACTTCCTTGATCTCGTTCAGCGACTTGCGGCCGAAGTTCGGGGTGCGCAGCATCTCGGCTTCGGTCTTCTGGATCAGATCGCCGATGTAGACGATGTTGTCGTTCTTCAGGCAGTTGGCCGAACGCACCGAAAGCTCCAGCTCGTCCACCTTCTTGAGAAGCAGCGGGTTGAACTCCAGCCCGTCGTCCTCGTCCTGGCGGCCGGCCGATTCCGGCTCGTCGAAGTTCACGAAGATCGACAGCTGGTCCTGCAGGATGCGCGCGGCATAGGCCACGGCGTCCTCGGGGGTGACCGAACCGTCGGTTTCCACCTTCATGGTCAGCTTGTCGTAGTCCAGCACCTGGCCCTCGCGGGTGGGCTGAACGTCGTAGGAGACCTTCTTGACGGGCGAATAGATCGCGTCGATCGGGATCAGGCCGATCGGTGCGTCCTCGGGCTTGTTCTTGTCGGCCGGGACGTAGCCCTTGCCGGTGTTGACCGTCAGCTCCATGTAGAGGTCCGCGCCCTCGTCGAGGTGGCAGATGACATGGTCCTTGTTCAGCACCTCGATGCCGGCGCTTTCGGAGATGTCGCCGGCGGTGACGATGCCCGGGCCCTTGGCATTGACGGAAAGGCGCTTCGGCCCCTCGACTTCCATGCGAAGGGACACACCTTTGAGGTTCAGAACGATGTCGGTGACATCCTCACGCACACCGGCGACCGAGGAGAACTCGTGCAGCACGTTGTCGATCTGGACGGAAGTGATGGCGGCGCCCTGCAGCGAGGACATCAGAACGCGGCGCAGGGCGTTGCCCAGCGTCAGGCCGAAGCCCCGCTCCAGCGGCTCGGCGACCACGGTGGCCTGACGCATCGGGTCGTTGCCCGGCTTGACGTCAAGCTGCGTGGGTTTGATGAGCTCGGCCCAATTCTTGTGGATCATGCGTCCCTCCATTCCTGTCCCGGCCCCATGTCCAATGGCCGGAACGCCCGAGGTGAAAATGACGACGGCAAGGCCACGCCATGGGGCGCGGCCTTGCCGGTAAAGCTGGTTGTCAGACCCGGCGGCGCTTCGGCGGGCGGCAGCCGTTGTGGGCGATCGGGGTCACGTCGCGGATCGACGTGATGTTGAAGCCCACGGCCGCCAGCGCGCGCAGCGCCGATTCGCGGCCCGAACCGGGGCCCTGAACCTCGACCTCGAGGGTACGCATGCCGTGCTCCTGGGCCTTGCGGCCGGCGTCTTCGGCGGCCATCTGCGCGGCATAGGGGGTGGACTTGCGGCTGCCCTTGAAGCCCATCGTGCCGGCCGAGGACCATGCGATCGCATTGCCCTGCACGTCGGAGATCAGGATCTTGGTGTTGTTGAACGAAGAGTTCACATGCGCAACGCCGGTGGCGATGTTCTTGGAAACCTTCTTCTTCGTGCGGCGGGTATCACGTGCCATTGGTGCGAACCTCCCTTACTTCTTCTTGCCGGCGATCGGCTTCGCGGGGCCTTTGCGGGTCCGCGCGTTGGTGTGCGTACGCTGACCGCGCACGGGGAGGTTGCGGCGATGGCGCAGACCGCGGTAGCAGCCCAGGTCCATCAGACGCTTGATGTTCATCTGCACTTCGCGGCGCAGGTCACCTTCGACGGTGTAGTTCGCGTCGATATGCTCGCGCACGGCCAGCAGCTCGGCGTCGCTCAGCTCGTTCACGCGGCGGGCGTGATCGATGTTCACGGCGTCGCAGATCGACTTGGCCGAGGTATGGCCGATTCCGGTGATGTAGGTAAGGGCGATCGGGACCCGCTTGTGGGTCGGGATGTTTACGCCGGCGATACGTGCCACGTGTCACTTTCCTTTCGTTGCGGTTCCGTAGTTCCAGAACCTTTTTTCACAACATCGGGCCCGCGGCTGTCACGCCTGCGAGCCAAGTGCTGATCAGGTGGTCGGGCGCGCGCTGGCGCCTTTGTCAAGCCTCTTTGCAGAGATGGTGCTGCCTATGGGGATTCGGGCGGGGCGTCAAGCCCCGTCCAGCACCTTCGCGATGGCGGCGCGCACCTCGGCGATTTCGCCCAGCCCGTCGACGGCGCGAAGCTCGTCCCGGGCGTGGTAGTACCCGATCAGCGGCGAGGTCTTCTTGTAGTATTCCATCAGCCGCTGCTTGAGGCTTTCCTCGTTGTCGTCGGCCCGGCGCTGGAAGTCCGAGGCGCCGCAGTTGGCGCATTTCCCATCCGCCGGGATCGGCTTGGTCAGATCGTTGTAGACCTCGCCGCAGTTGCCGCAGGTCGAGCGCGCGGTGATGCGGGCGACCAGCGCCTCGTCGTCGACCTGCATCTCGATCACCGCGTCCAGCTTCTGGCCCATCTCCGACAGCAGCCCGTTCAGGGCGTCGGCCTGGGCCAGGGTGCGGGGGAAGCCGTCGAAGATGAAGCCGCCCTCGGCGCCCTGCGACAGCTTCTCGCGGATCAGGCCGATGACGATCTCGTCGGTGACAAGCTCGCCCCGGTCCATGACCTCGGCGACGCGCTGGCCCATCTCGGTGCCGGAGGTGCGCGCCTCGCGCAGCATGTCGCCGGTGGACAGTTGCACCATGCCGCGGGTCTCGACCAGGTGGCGGGCTTGCGTTCCCTTGCCCGCGCCAGGCGGTCCAAGCAGTATGATGTTCATCGGCGCACAGGTCCCCGTTTCTTGCGTTTCTTGCCTTTGCCGCGCAGCTGCGACTTCTGGATCAGCCCTTCGTACTGGTGGGCCAGCAGATGGCTTTGCGCCTGCTGGATCGTGTCCATGGTCACCGAGACCACGATCAGCACCGAGGTGCCGCCGAAGTAGAAGGGAATGGCGAACTGGCCGCGCAGGATCTCCGGCAGGAGCACGACGAGCGCCAGGTAGGCCGAGCCGAGCACCAGGATGCGCGTCACCACGTATTCCAGGTATTCCGCCGTCCGCTTGCCCGGGCGGATGCCCGGCACGAAGCCGTTCTGGTTCTTCAGGTTCTCGGCCACGTCATCGGGTTTGAACGAGACGTTGAAGGTGTAGAAGAACGTGAAGAACACCACCATCGAGGCGAAGAACAGCAGGTAGAGCGGCTGACCGGGCCCGAAGTAGGCCAGGATCGTCGACATCACCGGCCCCGTCTGGTTGCCCGAGAAGGTCGCGATGGTCGTCGGCAGCAGCAGCAGCGAGGAGGCGAAGATCGCCGGGATCACGCCCGCCGGGTTCACCTTCACCGGCAGGTGGCTGGACTGGCCTTCCTGCATCTTCATGCCGACCTGGCGGCGCGGGTACTGGATGTGGATCTTGCGCAGCGCGCGTTCCATGAAGACCACGAAGGCGATGGTCACGACGACCATCACGATCACGCCGATGATCACCGCCGGGCTCAGCGCGCCGGAGCGGCCGGAGGCGAAGAACTGCGCCAGCGCGGCCGGCACCTCGGCGATGATGCCGACGAAGATGATCAGCGAGATCCCGTTGCCGAGGCCGCGCGCGGTGATCTGCTCGCCCAGCCACATCAGGAACATCGTGCCGCCCACCAGGGTGATCAGGCAGGACATGCGGAAGAACATGCCGGGGTCGGTGACCAGATCGCCCGCCTCCAGGCTGACCGCCAGGCCGTAGGCCTGCACCGTCGCCAGCAGCACCGTGCCGTAGCGGGTGTACTGGTTGATCTTCTTGCGCCCCTGCTCGCCCTCTTTCTTCAGCTGCTCCAGCGCCGGCACCATGGAGGTGAGGAGCTGGACGATGATCGAGGCCGAGATGTAGGGCATGATGCCCAGGGCGAAAATGCCCATGCGCCCCAGCGCCCCGCCGGTGAACATCGACAGCATGCCGCCGATGCCCTGGCTGGCCTGGTCCATGAAGTCCCGCAGCGCCGCGCCGTCGATGCCGGGCACCGGGATGAAGGTGCCGAGGCGGTAGACGATCAGAAGGCCAAGGGTGAACAGGATGCGGTTGCGAAGGTCGGTGGCCTTGCCCAGGGCCGACCACGACGTGTTCGCCGCCATTTGTTCAGCTGCAGATACCATGCGGATCTCTCTTCGTGACAACGCCGCCTAGAGCGTTTTCCAGCTCAGGCGGCGTTCGGGAAAACTGGTTGGATATGTAAGCGGCGGTAAAGCCGCTCACAACCCGTTATTCGGCCGCGCTGGCTTCGGCTGCCTTGCCGGTCACGGTGACCGAGCCGCCGGCCTTCTCGACCGCCTCGATGGCGGACTTGGAGGCACCGGTGACTTCCAGCTGCACCTTGGTGCTCAGCTCGCCCTTCGCCAGCAGGCGCACGCCGTCCAGCTTGCGGCGCACCAGGCCCGCCTCGATCAGCGCGTCCTCGGTGATGGCCGACTTGGTGTCCAGCTTGCCGGCATCGGCGAACTTCTGGATCATGCCCAGGTTGACGATCGCGTAGCTCTTGCGGTTCGGCTTGTTGAAGCCGCGCTTCGGCAGACGCTGGTAGAGCGGCATCTGGCCGCCTTCGTAGCCGTTGATGCTGACACCCGAGCGGGACTTCTGGCCCTTGATGCCGCGTCCGGCGGTCTTGCCCTTGCCGGAGCCGGGGCCGCGGCCGACGCGCTTCTTGGCGCGGGTTGCGCCGGGATTGTCGCGCAGTTCGTGCAGTTTCATGTCGCTTCTCCTTTGCCGGACGCCGCCCCCAGCGACGGGATGGGCGGCCCACGGCGTTGCGTGTGATTCCGGGCCGCGGGTGCGGCCACCCGGGGCGTATAGACGTTGCGCGGCGCGGGTGCAAGGGCGCCCGGGCGCGGCGCGGACGGGCCGGCGCCGGCACCTGGCGTGCGCCCTTCCCTGCCTCGGCGGCCAGCCCCAAACGCAAACGCCCCGGCCGGGGCCGGGGCGCTGCAATCTTCGCTCGCGAAGGCGGGGCTTAGCCGCGCTCTTCGACGATCTCCACCAGGTGCGGGATCTTGTTGACCATGCCGCGGATGGCGGGGGTGTCTTCAAGCTCGCGCGTCTTGTGCATCTTGTTGAGGCCCAGGCCGATCAGCGTCTCGCGCTGCTTGGCGGGGCGGCGGATCGGCGAGCCGATCTGCTTGACGACGATGGTTTTTGCCATGTCCCGGTCTCCTTATGCGTCCGCTTCCACAGCCGCCTGGCCAGAGGCCGACGGTGCGTCTTCGGGCCGGCGCAGGATGTCGGCCACCTTCTTGCCGCGACGCTGCGCGACCATCCGGGGGGACATTTCCTTCTGCAGACCGTCAAGGGTTGCGCGGATCATGTTGTAGGGGTTCTGCGACCCGGTCGACTTGGCGACCACGTCCTGAACGCCCAGCATCTCGAAGACGGCGCGCATCGGGCCACCTGCGATGATCCCGGTACCCTGCGGCGCGGTGCGCATCATGACCTTGCCCGCGCCCCAGCGACCTTCCTGGTCGTGGTGCAGGGTGCGGCCCTCGCGCAGCGGCACGCGGATCATGCGGCGCTTCGCCTGTTCGGTCGCCTTGCGGATCGCCTCGGGGACCTCCTTGGCCTTGCCCTTGCCGAAGCCGACACGGCCCTTCTGGTCGCCAACGACCACGAGCGCGGCGAAGCCGAAACGCTTACCACCTTTCACGGTCTTGCTGACGCGGTTGATCGCCACGAGACGATCGGCGAATTCCGGCGTCTCGTCGCGGTCGCGGCGGCCCCGGTTTTGCTGTTCTCTTGCCATCTCTCGTCTCCTTAGAACTTCAGACCGCCTTCACGCGCAGCGTCGGCCAGGGCCTTGACGCCGCCGTGATAGAGAAAGCCGCCACGGTCGAAGTAGCACACTTCGACACCGGCCTTCTTGGCGCGTTCCGCGATCACCTCGCCCACCTTCTTGGCGGCCTCGGCGTTGTTCTTCCCGACGAAGCCCAGATCCTTCTCCAGCGTGGAGGCGGATGCCAGCGTCTTGCCCTGAACGTCGTCGATCAGCTGAACGCTGATGTTCTTGTTCGAACGGTGGACGCTCAGGCGCGCACGCCCGGCATTCATCTTGCGAAGCTTGTTCCGGACGCGCAGGCGGCGTTTCTGGAACAGTTGTCTTTTGCTGTTTGCCATTGCCTTCGTCCTTACTTCTTCTTGCCTTCCTTCTGGAAGATATACTCGCCCTTGTAGCGGATGCCCTTGCCCTTGTAGGGCTCCGGGCGCCGCCAGTCGCGGATGTTGGCCGCGACCTGACCGACGAGTTGCGGATCGGTGCCCTCGACCGTGATCTCGGTCGGCTTGGGGACCGTGACGGTCACGCCTTCGGGCACCTGGAAGTCCACATCATGGCTGAGGCCGAGGTTCAGCTTCAGGACATTGCCCTGCAGCTGCGCCCGGTAACCCACGCCCTGGATCTCCAGCTCTTTCTTGAAGGTGCTCGTGGCACCGTGGACGAGGTTGGCCACCATGGTGCGGGCCATGCCCCACTGCTGACGCGCGCGCTTGGACTTGCCGCGCGGCGTCACGGTGATGACATTGTCCTCCACCGCGATGGTGACATCGTCGGTTGCGGTGAAGGTACCGGTTGCCTTCGGGCCCTTCACTTCGATGGTCTGGCCGGACACGGATGCGGTGACACCCGAGGGCAGCTCGACCGGTTTTTTACCAATACGAGACATTCCCTACTCCTTAGAAGACCGTGCAGAGCACTTCGCCGCCAACGTTGGCGGAACGTGCTGCTGCATCCGACATCACACCCTTGGGGGTGGAGACAATCGACACGCCGAGGCCCTGGCGGACCTGCGGGATGTCCTTGACGCCCATGTAGACGCGGCGGCCGGGCTTCGAGACGCGCTTGAGTTCGCGGATCACCGGGGTGCCGTCGAAGTACTTCAGGCTGATCTCGAGAGCCGGGTGGCCGTTGGCGCCGGTCGTCTTCTCGTAGCCGCGGATGTAGCCTTCCTCGAGAAGGACATCGAGCACCCAGGCGCGCAGCTTGGAAGCGGGGGTCGTCACCGTGGACTTGCCGCGCAGCTGGGCGTTGCGGATCCGGGTGAGCATATCGCCGATAGGATCGTTCATTGACGTGTCTCCCTTACCAGCTCGATTTCACCATGCCCGGAGCCAGCCCGTTCGAGGCCAGTTCCCGGAGCGCGATCCGGCTTACCTTCAGCTTACGGTAGTAAGCGTGGGGACGCCCGGTCATCTGGCAGCGGTTGTGCAGACGGGTGGGCGACGAATTGCGCGGCAGTTTTGCAAGCTCGAGGCGCGCTTTGAAACGCTCTTCCATCGGCTTGCTCTCGTCATTCGCGATCTCTTTCAGCGCGGCCCGCTTGGCGGCATATTGTGCCACCAGGCGCTGACGCTTCTTCTCGCGTTCGATCATTGCTTTCTTAGCCATGTCTAATCCTTCCCGCGGTCAGCTGTTGAACGGCATGTTGAAGTGCTTCAACAGCGCCTTGGCTTCCGCGTCGGTCTTCGCGGTGGTGGCGATCACGATGTCCAGGCCCCAGACCTCGTCGACCTTGTCGTATTCGATCTCGGGGAACACGATGTGCTCCTTCAGGCCCATGGCGTAGTTGCCACGACCGTCGAAGGAGGTGCCGGACACGCCGCGGAAGTCGCGGATACGCGGCATCGCGATGGTGATCAGGCGATCGAGGAAATCGTACATCCGTGCGCCGCGCAGGGTCACCTTGGCACCCAGCGGCATGTCTTCACGGACGCGGAAGCCTGCGATCGACTTCTTCGCCTTGGTGATCACGGCACGCTGGCCGGCGATCGCGGTCAGGTCTTCCTGGGCCGACTTGGCCTTCTTGGAATCCTTCACCGCCTCGGCGCCGCAGCCGATGTTCAGGACGATCTTGTCCAGCCGCGGGATCATCATGTCGTTCGCGTAGCCGAACTCTTCCTTCATCGCGGCCTTGATCTGCTCGTCGAACAGGGCGCGAAGGCGCGGGGTGTAGGTTGCGGAATCAAGCATCGATCTTGTCCCCCGTGGTCTTGGCGACGCGCACCTTCTTGCCGTCCTCGATCTTGAAACCGACGCGGGTCGGCTTGCCGTTGGCATCGAGCAGGGCAAGGTTGGAAAGGTCGATCGGCATGGCCTTGGGAATGCGGCCACCCTGGCTCGACTGGCTCTGGCGGGTGTGGCGAACAGCGACGTTCACACCGTCAACGACGGCCTTGCCGGCCTTCGGGTCGACAGAGGTGATGGTCCCCTGCTTGCCCTTGTCCTTGCCGGCGAGAACGACGACCTTGTCGCCCTTTTTCAGCTTGGCAGCCATCTTACAGCACCTCCGGGGCGAGCGAGATGATCTTCATGAAGTTCTTCGCGCGCAGCTCGCGGACGACCGGCCCGAAGATACGGGTGCCGACAGGCTCGCCCGCGTTGTTCAGGATGACGGCAGCGTTGCGGTCGAAGCGGATGGCGGTGCCATCTTCACGACGGACTTCTTTGGCGGTGCGCACGACGACGGCCTTGCGGACATCGCCTTTCTTCACGCGGCCGCGCGGGATGGCTTCCTTCACCGAGACGACGATGATGTCGCCGACGGAGGCGTATTTACGCTTGGAACCACCCAGGACCTTGATGCACTGCACCCGGCGTGCGCCGGAGTTGTCAGCGACATCCAGATTGGTCTGCATCTGGATCATGTGGTTTCTCCCGACCTTTGGGGGGCGTCATTGCCTTGTCCCCAGGGTTTCGACAAACCGGAAGATTCGGGGGGCTTACGCCTCCAGAACCTCCCAGCGTTTCGTTTTGGACTTGGGCGCGCATTCGACGATGCGGACCTGGTCCCCGACCTTGAAGGTGTTCTTCTCGTCGTGAGCCCGGTACTTCTTGGACTTACGAATGGTCTTCTTCAGAACAGGGTGCTTGAACCGGCGCTCGACCGAAACGGTGACCGTCTGGGCGTTCGCGTCGCTGGTCACAACGCCTTGCAGGATACGTTTGGGCATTGTGTCGCTCCTTATTCGGCAGCCGCTTGCGCGGCTTTCTCGTTCAGCACGGTCTTCACGCGGGCAACGTCACGCTTGACGCTGCGCATCCGCGCGGTGTTCTCGAGCTGGCCGGTGGCCTGCTGGAAACGCAGGTTGAAGGCTTCTTTCTTGAGGTTCGCGAGCATGTCGCGGAGTTCATCCCCGCTTTTCTCGCGCAGTTCCTTGGCGTCCATCGCCATATTCCTTCTATCAGACACCAGAGGGCCCCGGACGGGTCACCCTTGGCCTGGTGGGTGAATTCGGCTGCCTTAGGGCAGCAAAATGAGACACCGCGACTCACGGGTGAGCGCGGTGATGCGTCCACCTACAGGGGATGGCCCTTGGGGGCAAGGGGAAGTTTGGCGCTTTTTCCTGCCCGTCCGGCAGGCCCGCGGGCGCCGCGCGGCCTAGGCCCAGACGTAGTTGAAGCTGACGGAAATCCGCTCGTCCTCGGCCATGTTCATCGGCACCTCGTGGCGCAGCCAGCCCTCCCAAAGCAGCACCTCGCCCGCTTTCGGCGTCTCGTAGACGAAGGTCCGCATCTCGCGGCGGGCGTCCTTGCGCCGCGGCGGCGCGGCCATCATCCGGGCCGAGCGCGGGTCCTCGAGCTTCAGCGCGCTGGTCCCGCCGGGCATGGCGACATAGGTGGTGCCGGAGATGACCGAATGCGGGTGGATGTGCGAGCCGTGCATCCCGCCCTCGGGCAGGATGTTGATCCAGATATCCTCAAGCTTCAGCGCCCGACCGTCGAGGTCGAACTCCAGGTCCTCGGCGAAGGCGGCGACATGGGCGTCGAGCGCCTTCACCAGGTCGGCGAAGATCGGGAAGCGCCAGGGCAGATCGGTCAGCGAGGCGTAGGAGGTATAGCCGGGATAGCCGTTCTGCTCGCACCACTCCTGGCCGGCGTCGTCATCCTCGGCGATGACGCGGCAGGAATTGTCCAGCTCCTCCGGGTCGACGCGGGGGCCGTGCTCCGACAGGTCGGCGCGGTAGAGACGGGTGACGAAAAGCGAGTCGATCTGTGCCATGCCGCCTTCTAGCCCAGGCGCCGCGCCCTGGCGAGAGGCGGCGCCCCCTGCCCCGCCGCGGCCCTGCCCCGCCGCGCCGCGCCCCGGCCAAAGCGTGCTATGCTGCGCCGATGGACCCGATCGAGAGCTACCACGCCGAATTCCCGAAGGCCGAGCAGCGCATCTGCGCCGCCCTGCGCGGGCGGATCGACGACGCCCTGCCCGAGGCGGAGGCGAAGATCTGGCACGCCCACCCGGTCTGGTTCCTGCAAGGTAACCCGGTGGTCGGCTACGGCCGGTTGAAAGACTGCATCCGCCTGCTGTTCTGGAGCGGGCAATCGTTCCAGACGCCGGGTCTTTCCGCGTCAGGCCGGTTCAAGGCGGCGGAGTTGCGGTTGACCGCGGCGGAGCAGATCGAAGAGGTGCCGCTGCGCGCCTGGCTGGAGGAGGCGCGCGCCGTGCAGTGGGATTACAAGAACATCGTGCGCCGAAAGGGCCGGCTGGAGCGTCTGCGCTAGGGCAGAACAAAAACGCCCCCGCCGGCGGACCGGCGGGGGCGCGAAACCTGGGGGCGAAGCCCGGGCTTACCAGTCTTCGCGGACCACGATGCGGGTCTTGATCGGCAGCTTCATGGCGGCCAGGCGCAGGGCCTCGCGTGCCACTTCGTCGTTGACGCCGTCGATCTCGAACATCACGCGGCCGGGCTTGACCTTGGCAGCCCAGAAATCGACCGAGCCCTTACCCTTACCCATACGGACTTCCGTCGGCTTCGAGGTCACCGGGGTGTCCGGGAAGATACGGATCCAGACACGGCCCTGACGCTTCATGTGACGCGTCATGGCACGGCGCGCAGCTTCGATCTGGCGTGCGGTCACACGCTCGGGCTGGGTCGCCTTCAGGCCATAGGTGCCGAAGTTCAGGTCGGATCCGCCTTTTGCCAGGCCCTTGATCCGGCCCTTGTGCATCTTGCGGAATTTAGTGCGCTTTGGTTGAAGCATTGGTCAAACCTCCTCAGCGACGGCCGCCGGCGCCGCGGGGGGCCGGACCATCCTGGAGTTCCTGTGCCTTGCGGTCACGCGCCTGGGGGTCATGCTCCATGATCTCGCCTTTGAAGATCCAGACCTTGATCCCGATGATGCCGTAGGGCGTTTCCGCCTCGACATGCGCGTAATCGATGTCGGCGCGAAGCGTGTGCAGCGGCACGCGGCCCTCGCGGTACCATTCGGTGCGCGCGATCTCCGCGCCGCCCAGACGGCCGGCGACGTTCACACGGATGCCCAGGGCACCCATGCGCATGGCGTTCTGCACGGCACGCTTCATGGCGCGGCGGAAGGACACCCGGCGCTCCAGCTGCTGGGCGATGCTTTCGCCGACCAGCGTGGCGTCGAGCTCGGGCTTGCGCACTTCAACGATGTTGAGGTGCAGCTCGCTGTCGGTCATCGCGGACAGCTTCTTGCGCAGCGTCTCGATGTCCGCGCCCTTCTTGCCGATGATGACACCGGGACGGGCGGTGTGAATGGTCACACGGCACTTCTTGTGCGGACGCTCGATGATGATGCGTGCGACACCGGCCTGCTTGCATTCCTTCTTGATGAACTCGCGGATTTTCACGTCCTCGAGCAGAAGGTCACCGTAGTCCTTGCTGTCGGCGTACCAGCGGCTGTCCCAGGTGCGGTTGACCTGAAGGCGCATGCCGATCGGATTGGTCTTGTTACCCATTAGGCTTGCTCCTCGACTTGACGCACCTTGATGGTCAGTTCCGAAAACGGCTTCATGATCTTGCCGAAACGGCCACGCGCCCGCGGACGACCGCGCTTCATGACCAGGTTCTTGCCAACGTAGGCTTCGGCGACGATCAGCTCGTCCACGTCGAGATTGTGGTTGTTCTCGGCGTTGGCGATGGCCGACTGCAGGCACTTGCGCACATCGACGGCGATCCGCTTCTTCGAGAAGGCCAGATCGTTCAGCGCGCGATCAACCTTCTTGCCGCGGATCATCGCAGCCACAAGGTTCAGCTTCTGCGGGCTGGTGCGAAGCATGCGCAGTTTTGCCATTGCTTCGTTGTCGGCCACGCGGCGGGGGTTCTTTTCCTTGCCCATGACTTACTTCCGCTTCGCTTTCTTGTCGGCTGCGTGACCGTAGTAGGTCCGCGTCGGCGAGTATTCACCGAACTTCTGGCCGATCATGTCCTCGGTAACCAGCACGGGAACGTGCTTCTGGCCGTTGTAGACGCCGAACGTCAGGCCCACGAACTGGGGCAGGATCGTCGAACGGCGGGACCAGATCTTGATGACTTCGTTGCGCCCGGATTCGCGCGTCGCTTCGGCTTTCTTCAGCACGTAAGCGTCGACGAAGGGGCCTTTCCATACAGAGCGTGCCATGTATTAGCGCCCTTTCTTCTTGGCGTGACGCGAGCGGATGATCAGCTTCTGCGACGCCTTGTTGGTGTTGCGGGTGCGCTTGCCCTTGGTCGGCTTGCCCCACGGGGTGACCGGGTGACGGCCACCGGAGGTGCGGCCTTCACCACCGCCGTGCGGGTGGTCGATCGGGTTCATCACCACGCCACGAACCGAGGGACGCACGCCCTTGTGGCGCATCCGGCCGGCCTTGCCGTAGTTCTGGTTGCTGTTGTCGGGGTTCGACACGGCGCCCACGGTGGCCATGCATTCCTGGCGCACCATCCGCAGCTCGCCGGAGCTGAGGCGGATCTGGGCATAGCCGCCGTCACGGCCGACGAACTGGGCGTAGGTGCCCGCGGCGCGTGCGATCTGGCCGCCCTTGCCGGGCTTCAGCTCGATGTTGTGCACGATGGTGCCGATCGGCATGCCCATGAAGGGCATCGCGTTGCCGGGCTTGATGTCGGCCTTGGCGCTGGCGACGATCTTGTCGCCCACGGCCAGGCGCTGCGGCGCCAGGATGTAGGCCTGCTCGCCATCTTCGTATTTCACCAGGGCGATGAAGGCGGTCCGGTTCGGGTCGTATTCGATCCGCTCGACGGTCGCCGCCACGTCCAGCTTGTTCCGCTTGAAATCGACGATCCGGTAAAGGCGTTTCGCCCCGCCGCCACGACGGCGCGAGGTAATGCGTCCGGTGTTGTTCCGGCCGCCCGACTTCGTCAGACCCTCGGTGAGAGCCTTGACAGGGCGACCCTTGAACAGGTCCGAACGGTCGATCAGCACCAGCCCGCGCTGGCCCGGCGTCGTCGGTTTGTACGACTTGAGTGCCATGCTTTCTGTCTTCCGTTGATGTTGCGCGACCCTTGCGGGTGCGCCTGGTTTCGGGTGGCGGAGCCACCGCTTGTTGTAGGGCCCCGAAGGTCCCCGGCCTAAAAGTCATGGCCCCGGAAACCCGGGGCCATGAAAGATTCGCGGCTTACTATCAGAGACCCGTGGTCACGTCGATAGTGTTTCCTTCCTCCAGCATGACGTAGGCCTTCTTGACGTCCCGGCGGGTGCCGGAGATGCCGCGGAAGCGCTTCGTCTTGCCTTTGGTGATGGTCGTGTTGACCGCTTTGACCTTGACGTTGAAGAGGGCCTCGACGGCCTCCTTGATCTGCGGCTTGGTCGCTGCGATCGCCACTTCGAAGACCACCGCGCCGTGCTCGGACGCCATGGTGGATTTCTCGGTGATGATCGGCTTGCGGATCACATCGTAATGTTCGGGCTTCGCGCTCATTTCAGACGAGCCTCCAGAGCTTCGACACCCGCCTTGGTGATCACCAGGGTGTCACGCTTGAGGATGTCATAAACGTTGGCACCGACCGACGGCAGCACATCGAGACCTTCGATGTTGGCCGCGGCACGGGCGAAATCGGCGTTGACCTCGGCCCCGTCGATGATCAGCGCGCGCTTCCAGCCCAGGTTCTTCACCTGCTTGGCCAGAGCCGAGGTCTTGCCCTCGGCGGTCG
Source organism: Paracoccaceae bacterium (assembly GCA_052031355.1). Lineage (GTDB taxonomy): Bacteria > Pseudomonadota > Alphaproteobacteria > Rhodobacterales > Rhodobacteraceae > JBPEXR01. The sequence goes on along the minus strand of JBPEXR010000405.1, from coordinate 312 downwards.
CCTCATCGAGGATCACCAGCGCGCCTGCCTTGGCCTTGGCCGACAGGGCGTGCTTGAGACCCAGCGCGCGAACCTTCTTGGGAAGGTCGTGCGCGTGGCTGCGCGGGGTCGGGCCCTTGTAGACGCCACCCTTGCGGAAGATCGGCGCGTTGCGGTCACCGTGGCGTGCGCCGCCGGTGCCCTTCTGGCGATAGATCTTCTTGGTCGAGTAGCTGGTCTCGGAGCGGGTCTTGACCTTGTGGGTGCCCTGCTGCGCCTTGTTGCGCTGCCAGCGGACCACGCGGTGCAGAATGTCCGCACGCGGTTCCAGGT
>JBPEXR010000404.1:0-7674 GCA_052031355.1 Paracoccaceae bacterium | reverse complement strand
GGCGCCGGGCTGGGCCTGCGCTACGACACCGGCCTGGGGCCGATCCGGCTGGACGTGGCCACGCCCGTCTCCGGCGGCGGCAGCACCGGGGATCTGGAATTCTACATCGGCATAGGACAGGCGTTTTGACCGGCATCGCACGTATTCTTCTTGGCGCCTGGCTGCTGCTCTGCCCGGCGCTGGCCGCGGCGCAATCCAGCCAGGCCGAGGAAGACAAGGGCTTCCTGACCAACCTGCTGCAGGAAAACCTCTCCTCGGCCGGGCGCGCGGTGCGCATCGACGGCTTCCGCGGCGCGCTCTCCTCCCGCGCACGGATCGAGCAGCTGACGATCTCCGACGACGAGGGTGTCTGGCTGACGATCCGCGACATCGTGCTGGACTGGAACCGCTCGGCCCTGCTGTCGGGCCGCGTCGAGGTGGAGGAGTTCACCGCCAAGAGCATCGAGATGCCGCGCCTGCCGGTCACCGCCGAGGAAGGCCCCGCCCCCGAGGCCCAGGGCGAGTTCCAGATCCCCGAGCTGCCCGTCTCGGTCGAGATCGGCAAGCTGGGGGCGGAACGTATCGTTTTGGGCAAGGAGGTGCTGGGCCAGGCGGCGGAGCTGACGCTGGAGGGCAGCATCGCCCTGACGGACCAGACCACGCGCGCCAGCATCGAGGCGCGGCGCCTCGACGGCCGCGACGGGGTTTTCGAGGTTTCCGCCGCGCTCGACCCGGCGACGCGGGTGCTGGACCTGTCAATCCTGGCGCGCGAGGGGCCGGACGGCATCGCCGCCAACCTGCTGGACGTGCCCGGCAAGCCGGCGCTGGAGCTGGAGATCGCCGGCGACGCGCCGCTTAGCGATTACGAAAGCCGCATCCGCCTGTCCGCCGACGGGCGCGAGCGCCTGTCGGGCCGCGTCGCCCTGGGCCGGACCGAGGCTGGCGGGCGGCGCTTCTCGGTCGATCTTGCGGGCGATGTCGCGGGGCTCTTCGCGCCGCAATACGCCGATTTCTTCGGCGATAGCGTGACCCTGACGGCCGATGCGACCCGCGCCGCCGATGGCCGCGTGGTGCTGCGCGAGCTGGAGCTGCGCGCCCGCGAGCTGGCGCTTGCCGGCTCCTTCGCGCTGGGGCCCGACGGCTGGCCGGAGCGGCTGGACCTGACCGGCCGCATCGCCCCCGCCAAGGGCGAGCGCGCCCGCCTGCCCGGCGTGCCGGTCACCCTGTCGGAGGCTGACCTGCAACTGCGCTACGACGAATCCGAGGGCGAAGGCTGGACCGGCGCGCTGGTCGCGCGGGACGTGGAGCATCCGCAGTTCAGCGCGCCCCAGATCGCCCTGACGGGGCGCGGCACGATCACCCGCGGCGAGGGCGCCCTGCCCGGCGCCGCCACCGCCGACCTGGATTTCGAAGCCGGCCCGCTGGCCTTCACCGACCCCGAGCTTCAGGCCGCCCTTGGCCAGCAGCTGACCGGCGGCGCGCAGCTGACCTACGGCGCCAACGACGGGCTGCAGCTGCGCCAGCTGACCCTCGACGGCGCCGATTTCCTGCTGCAGGCGCGCGCCGATTTCGGCCGCCTCGCCGAGGGGCTGGAGACGGATCTGCGCGCCTCGCTGAACGCCGGCGACCTGTCGCGTTTCTCGGGCCTCGCCGGGACCGACCTGGCCGGCGCGGCCGAGCTGCGCCTGCAGGGCAGCGTCACGCCCCTGACCGGCGCGTTCGATCTGCGCCTCGACGGCACCGGCGAGGACCTGGAAGTCGGCGTGCCCGAGGCCGACGGCCTGCTGCGCGGCGCCACCAAGCTGACCGCCGAGGCGCGCCGCGACGAGACCGGGCTGACGCTGCGCGCGCTGGACCTGTCGAACGACGCGCTGGTGCTGTCGGCCAACGGCAAGCTGCAAAGCGAGGAAAGCCGCCTGACCTTCGCCGGCCGGCTGCTGGACCTGGCGGCCCTGTCGCCCGACCTCGCCCCCGGCGCGGGCATCGCGCGGCTGGACGGGACGCTGCTGCTGGGCGCCGACCGCCAGCTGCGCCGGGCCGAGGTGACGGCCGAGCTGGAAAACCCCGGCGGCGGCACCGTGCGCCTGCCGCTGGGCGCGGACATCGTGACGCTGCAAAGCGGCACCGTCGATCTGACCTTCACCGAGGCCAGCGGCGCCTTCTCCGCCAGCGCCGCGCTGAACGACGTCGCCCATCCGCTGGGCCGGGTGGCGGACCTGGCGCTGGATGCCGAAGGCACGCTGCGGCAGGGCGCCGGGGGCGCGCCGGAGGCGGTGCGCGCCGCGCTCGACTTCCGGGCCGAGGGGCTGGCCCCCAGCGATCCGGCCCTGGCCGCCGCGCTGGGCCCGCAGCTGGAGGGGCGCGCGCAGGTCAACTACGACGCCGAAGGGCCGCTGCGCCTCGACCGGCTGACGCTGAACGGCACCGGCTTCGATCTGACGGCCAATGCCGCGCTCGACCTCGCGGACCCGGCGCTGCCGGCGCAGTTCACCGCGACGCTGCAGGCGCAGGACCTGACGCGGTTCGGCGCCCTCAGCGGCCGGGCGCTGCGCGGCTCGGCCAACCTGACGGCCGAGGGCACGGCAGAGCTGGCGAGTGGCGATTTCGACATCGCCGCCAGCGGCCGGGCCGAGAACCTGGGCCTGGGCGAGGCGCGGATCGACCCGCTTCTGCGCGGCGCGCTGACCTTCCGCGCGCAGGCCCAGCGCGAGAATGGCGAGCTGCGCGTCGAGACGCTGGAGCTGGACAGCCCCAACCTGACGCTGCAGGCCTCGGGCGCGCTGGAAAGCGGCGTCACCTTCGACGCGCGCCTGCGCGACGCGGCGCTGCTGGCCCCCGATTACCCCGGCCCCCTCAGCGCACGCGGCACCCTGCGGGCCGCGGGCGGCGGCTACGCGCTGGACATCGACGCGCAGGGCCCGGGCGGCACCTCGGCGCAGGTCGCGGGCACCATCGGCCCGGCCGGGCGGCTGGACCTGCGCGCCAGCGGCGCGGCGCCGCTGGGCCTGGCCAATGTCGCCATCGCCCCGCGGCGGATCGAGGGCACCGCCCGCTTCGACGTGGCCCTGCGCGGCCCGGCGGCGCTGTCCTCCCTCTCCGGGCGGATCGAGGCGCAGGACGCCCGCCTCGCGGCGCCGAACCTTGGCTATTCGCTGCAAGACATCGACGCGGTGATCGAGGTGACCGGCGGGCGCGCCCAGCTGGCCCTGACGGCGCAGGTCGCCTCGGGCGGGCGGCTGCGGGTGACCGGGCCGCTGACCCTGGCCGCGCCCTTCCCCGCGCAACTGGAGATCGCCGTCAACGACGTGCGCCTGCGCGAGCGCGGGCTCTACGACAGCTCCGTCTCCGGCCGGGTCACGGTGGAGGGGCCGCTGGCGGGCGGCGCGCGCATCGGCGGGCGGCTGAACCTGGGCCGGACCGAGATCCAGGTCCCCGACAGCGGCATCACCGCGCTGGGGGAGATCCCGCCGATCACCCACGTGGACATCCCGCCCGCTGCCGCGCGCACGCGCGCCCGCGCCGGGCTGGACGGCAGCGCGGCCGAGGGCGGCGGCGCCGGGACCGGCGGCGGCGGGGGCGGCTACGCGCTGGACCTGCGCATCCGGGCCGAGAACCAGGTGTTCATCCGCGGCCGCGGCCTGGACGCCGAGCTTGGCGGCGAGATCCGCCTGCTGGGCACCACCTCCAACGTGATCCCGCAGGGCCGGTTCGAGCTGCTGCGCGGCCGCCTCGACCTGCTGAGCCAGCGCTTCGACCTGGACGAGGGCTTCGCCCAGCTGCAGGGCGATTTCGACCCCTACATCCGGCTGGTGGCGGTGACGCGCACCGACGATCTGGAGATCCGCATCATCGTGGAGGGCCTGGCCTCGGAACCCGAGGTGCGGTTCGAAAGCTCGCCCAACCTGCCGCAGGACGAGGTGCTGGCGCAGCTGGTCTTCGGCCGCGACCTGGCCAGCCTGTCGCCCCTGCAGGCGCTGGAGCTTGCCTCGGCCGTCGCCACCCTGGCAGGCCGCGGCGGCGAGGGCGTTCTGGGACGGTTGCGCAAAGGCTTCGGCCTCGACGATCTGGACATCACCCAGACCGAGGAGGGCAACACCGCCGTGCGCGCCGGCAAGTACCTGTCTGAAAACGTCTACACCGACATCACCGTCGACAGCGAGGGCGAGAGCGAGATCAACCTGAACCTCGACATCAACCGCAACTTCACCGTGCGCGGCGGCGTCGGCTCCGACGGCGGCTCGGGCATCGGGCTGTTCTTCGAAAAGGACTACTAGGCCCCCGGCAGCCCCAGCGCCAGCACCCGCTCACGCTGGCCGCGGCTGACCGGCAGCTCGGTCCCGTCGGACAGGCGCACGAACAGCCGCCCGCCCTCGCGGCGCAGCCCGGCCAGCGCCGCCCGCGCCACCCAGTGCGAGCGGTGCACGTAAAGGCCCGGCTCCGGCTCCATCTCGGCCACCGCGTCGGCCAGCCTCAGGCGCAGGCGCGCACACCCGGCGGCGGTGCGGACGACGACAAAGTGATCATCGGCGCTGAGGCTCAGCACCGCGGCGCGCGTGTCCTGCGGCAGGCGGCGCATCAGGCGGGGCGCCGGCGGCGGGGCCGGCGCGGCCTCCCGGCGCGGGGCGGGATGCGTCTCCTCCATTCCCAGCGCGCGGCGCAGCGCCACGACCCCGGCGGTGACCAGAGCCACCCGCAGCCACAGCGGCAGAACCGCCGGACCCGCGCCGCCCTTCAGCCAGGCGAACCACAGCCAGACGAGGGGCGTGAAAAGCCCGCTGAAGAGAGCGATCACCAGCAGATCCCGCGGCCAGCGCGGCCCCTCCGGCATCCACCGGTCCAGGGCAATGCGAATGGTGCGCGCCAACACGAAGGCGACGGTCAGCAGGCTGCCCCAGAAGGCCAACCGCAGCGGCAGCGCGGCCAGATCGAACGTCCCGAAGGGCCCAGCGACGGCGACCACCGTGCCGATCACCGCCAGCATCACCCAGGCCCGGCCATCCGCGACCGCCGCATGCAGAGCCCGCCAAAAACCGCCTTCGCCTGTTCCGCTCTTTCTGCCCACCACGCACAACCAAAAGCTAGTTACCTGCGGAGCTACTTAGAGTTCCTTTACCAAATGGTAAATACACGCGCCCGCTTGCCTTTGCGGCCACCGCGGGCAAACCTGCGCCCCGGCAAAGGGGGAACAGATGAGCGTTCAGGAGCGTATCGCGGCGAGTTTCGCCAAGCAAAGCATGATGCAGACCTTCGAGGCGGCGCTGGGCGAAGTGCGCGAGGGCGCGGTGACCATCGAGGCGCCGATCCTGCCCGGCGCGCGGCAGCAGCACGGCTATGCCCATGCGGCGCTGACCTTTGCGCTGGGGGACACGGCGGCGGGCTATGCCGCGCTCAGCGTCATGCCCGAGGGGGCGGAGGTGCTGACCGCCGAGATCAAGCTGAACCTCCTGGCGCCTGCCGAGGGGCAGCGCCTGATCGCCCGCGGCCGGGTCGTCAAGCCGGGGCGGCGGCTGGTGGTGGTGCAGGCCGACGTTCACGCCCGCGCCGCGGACGGCACCGAGCGTCACGTGGCACTGCTGCAGGGCACGATGGTGCCGATCCTGCCGCAGGGGTGAGGCGGGGCGACGCGCTATCCCGGAGGTTTGCGGCGGGCGCGTAGGCTGGAGGCAAAGGACCTACCCAAGGCCCCCGTAAGAGCATCAGGGCCGAGTTCCTGGCGATGCGGCAAGCCCGCTGACGGGGCGAGCGACACCCCCTGCCCCTACCGGCTCAGGCGGTCAGCCCCTCCGGCTCGGGCAGGGCATTGGCGCGGCAGCAGGCAGTCAGCGTGTTGGCCAGAAGGCAGGCGATGGTCATCGGCCCCACGCCGCCGGGCACCGGGGTGATGGCCCCGGCCACCTTAGCCGCGCTGTCGAAGTCGACATCGCCCACCAGCCGCGTCTTGCCCTCGCCCTTCTCGGGGGCGGGCACCCGGTTGATGCCGACGTCGATCACCACCGCCCCGGGCTTGATCCAATCGCCCGGCACCATCTGCGGCCGGCCCACCGCGGCGACGACGATATCGGCGCCGCGCACCACTTCGGCCAGGTTGGCCGTGCGACTGTGGGCGATGGTCACCGTCGCGCTGTCGCCCAGCAGAAGCTGCGCCATCGGCTTGCCGACGATGTTCGACCGGCCGATCACCACCGCGGATTTGCCCGACAGGCTGCCCAGTTCACGCCGCAGCAGCATCAGGCAGCCCAGCGGCGTGCAGGGAACCATGCTCTTCTGCCCGGTGCCCAGCAGCCCGACGTTGGAGATGTGAAATCCGTCCACGTCCTTGGCCGGCTCGATCGCGTTGATCACCGCCTCGCTGTCGATGTGATCCGGCAGCGGCAGCTGCACCAGGATGCCGTGCACCTTGGGGTCGGCATTCAGCTGCGCGACCAGCGCCAGCAAGTCGGCCTCGGAGGTCTCGGCCGGCAGGCGATGCTCGAAGCTTTCCATGCCCGCCTCGACGGTCTGCTTGCCCTTCGAGCGGACATAGACCTGGCTGGCCGGGTCCTCGCCCACCAGCACCACCGCAAGGCCTGGGGTCAGGCCGTGGTCGGCGTGCAGCTTCGCCACTTCCTCGGCCACCCGGCCGCGCACCTCGGCCGCGATGGCCTTGCCGTCGATGATCTTCGCGCTCATGTCGCCCCTCGCCCGTCGTTGCAGTCGCTGCCCCCTGATAGCCGTTCGGGCCGGGCTTTAGAACAGCCCCTCGACCTCGCCCGCGGCGTTGAGCATGATCTTCTCGGAGGCCGGCACCGAGGGCAGGCCCGGCATGGTCATGATCTCGCCGCAGATGACGACGACGAAGCCGGCCCCGGCCGAAAGCCGCACCTCGCGGATCGGCACCGAATGGCCGGAGGGCGCGCCGCGCAGGTTGGGGTCGGTCGAGAAGGAATACTGCGTCTTGGCCATGCAGATCGGCAGGTTGCCGAAGCCCTGCGCCTCCCAGTCGCGCAGCTGGTCGCGCACCTTCTTGTCCGCCAGCACCGCGTCGGCGCGGTAGATCGACTTGGCGATCCGCTCGATCTTCTCGAACAGGGGCATGTCGTCGCCGTAGAGGGGCGCGAACTGCGCCCGGCCGCTGTCGGCGATCTCGGCAACGCGCTGGGCCAGCGCCTCGATCCCGCGGCTGCCCTCGGCCCAGTGCTTGCACAGGATCGCCTCCGAGCCCTGCCCCGCGACATAGTCCTGCACGGCCTTCACCTCGGCCTCGCTGTCGCCGGAGAAATGGTTGATCGCCACGACCACCGGCACGCCGAAGCTCTTGATGTTGCCGATGTGGCGGCCAAGGTTGGCGCAGCCGGCCTTCACCGCCTCGACGTTCTCGGCGCCGAGGTCGGCCTTGGCGACGCCGCCGTTCATCTTCATCGCGCGGACCGTGGCCACCAGGACCACGCAGTCGGGCGCCAGACCCGCCTTGCGGCACTTGATGTTCATGAACTTCTCGGCCCCGAGGTCGGCGCCGAAGCCCGCCTCGGTCACCACGTAATCGGCCAGTTTCAGCGCCGTGCGCGTGGCGATGACAGAGTTGCAGCCATGCGCGATGTTGGCGAAGGGGCCGCCGTGCACGAAGGCGGGATTGTTCTCCAGCGTCTGCACGAGGTTGGGCTGCATCGCGTCCTTCAGCAGAACGGTCATGGCGCCGTCGGCCTTCAGGTCGCGGCA
>JBPEXR010000403.1:0-12013 GCA_052031355.1 Paracoccaceae bacterium | reverse complement strand
TGCGCGCGCAGCCCCTCCACCACGCCCGTCGCCGCGTCCAGCCCGTAGGTCGAGCCGCCCGAGAGCACCAGCGCGTCCACCTGCGCGACCGATTTGTCGGGGGCCAGAAGGTCCGTCTCGCGCGTGCCGGGGGCGCCGCCCATCACGGCGTAGCTGGCGGTGAAGGCGGCCTCGCCCAGCAGCACGGTGGTGCCCGACTTCAGCCGCGCGTCATGCGCGTTGCCGACCCGCAGCCCCGGCACGTCGGTGATGAGGTTGCGCGGTCCGGGGCGCATGGCCCCGGCCGCCTCAGATGCAGCGCCCGCCATCGACTTCCATGCACACGCCGGTGACCATCGACGCCTCGTCCGAGCACAGGTAGAGCGCCGCGTTGGCCATGTCCTCGGGGGTGGAGAAGCGGCCCAGCGGGATGGTCGAGAGGAACTTCGCCCGCACCTCGGGCGTGTCCTCGCCCATGAAGCTTTTCAGCAGCGGCGTCTCGCCCGCCACCGGGTTGATCGCGTTGACGCGGATGCCGAAGGGCGCCAGCTCCACCGCCATGGCGCGGGTGGCGGTGTTCATCCAGCCCTTGGAGGCGTTGTACCAGTTGAGGTTCGGCCGCGGCGAAACCCCGGCGGTGGAGGCGACGTTCAGCACCGCGCCCGAGCCGCGCGCCTTCATGCCAGCGTTGAAGCGCCGCGCCATCAGGTAGACGGACTTGCAGTTGACCGCGAAGACCCGGTCGAACAGCGCCTCCTCGACCTCTTCCATCGGCTGCGGCAGGTGGGTGGTGCCGGCGTTGTTGACGATGATGTCGGGCGTGCCGTGCGCGGCCTCGAACGCCTCGGCCATCGCTTCGACCGAGGCGGCATCGGCCACGTTCACCTCGGCGGCCATCGCCGCCTCGCCCAGCTCCTGCGCCAGGGCCGCGGCGCCTTCCGCGTTGAGGTCGGCGATCATGACCTTCGCGCCCTCGGCCACGAAGCGCCGGGCGATGCCCGCGCCGAAGCCGGAGGCCGCGCCGGTGACGATGGCGGTCTTGCCTTGCAGTCTCATGCTTTCTCCTATCCGTGGTGCGCCGCGACGGTCTTGAGGGCCGAGAAGCCGTAGAGCGCCTCGAACCCCTTCTCCCGGCCGTGGCCGGAGGCGCCGCGCCCGCCGAAGGGCAGCTCCACCCCGCCGCCGGCGCCGTAGTTGTTGAGGAAGACCTGACCGGCCTTCAGCTTGCGCGCCAGACGCATCTGCCGCGCCCCGTCGCGCGTCCAGACCGAGGCGACGAGGCCGTAGTCGGTGCCATTGGCGATGGCCAGGGCCTCTTCCTCGGTATCGAAGGGGATCAGCACCTGGACGGGGCCGAAAATCTCCTCCTGCGCCAGCGGGTGGTCGGGGGCGACATCGGCGAAAAGGGTGGGGGCGACGTAGTGCCCGCCCTCGGGCGCCGCGTTTTCGATCCGGCCGCGGGCGGCGACGGTCAGCCCGGCCCCCTTGGCGAGATACCCTTCGACGATGCCCTTCTGCCGGGCCGAGATCAGCGGCCCGAGGTCGGCATCCTCCAGCGCCGGGGCGACGCGCAGGGCGGCGTAGCGGGCCGCCATCGCCTCGCGCACGCGGTCCATCGCGCCGCGCTGCACCAGGATGCGGCTGGAGGCCGAGCATGTCTGCCCGGCGTTCTGCACGCCCGCGCCCACCAGGAAAGGCAGCGCCGCGTCGAGGTCCGCATCCTCGAAGACCAGCTGCGGGGACTTGCCGCCCAGCTCCAGCGTCACCGGCACGGTGTTGCGCGCCGCGGCGGCCTGGATCAGCCTGCCCGTGGCGACCGAGCCGGTGAAGCTGAGGTGGTGCACCCCGGGGTGGGCCGAAAGCGCCGCGCCCGCCTCTGCGCCCAGGCCCGGCACCACGTTCAGCGCCCCCGGCGGCAGCCCGGCCTCGCGGGCCAGGTCGGCGAAGGCCAGGGCCGTCAGGCAGGCTTCCTCGGCCGGTTTCAGAACGCAGGCGTTGCCCATGGTCAGCGCCGCGCCGACCGACCGGCCGATGATCTGCATCGGGTAGTTCCAGGGCACGATGTGGCCGGTCACGCCATGCGGCTCGCGCAGGGTGTAGACGGTATAGCCCTGCTGGTAGGGGATGGTCTCGCCATGCACCTTGTCCGCCGCGCCGCCGTAGAATTCCAGGTAGCGCGCCAGCGCCAGCGCATCGGCCCGCGCCTGCTTCAGCGGCTTGCCGACGTCCAGCGCCTCCAGCCGGGCGAGGGTTTCGGCCCGCTCCTGCACCAGCCGGCCGAGGCGCGCCAGAAGGCGCCCGCGTTCGGCGGCGCTCATCGCGCCCCATTCGCCGCCGAGGGCCGCTTCGGCGGCCTGCACGGCGGCGTCCACGTCCGCCGCGCCGCCGCGGGCGATCCGGCACAGCAGGCTGCCGTCGGAGGGGTTGCGCAGCTCCAGCGTCTCGCCCCCGGCGGGGGCGCGCCAGGCGCCGCCGATCAGGCAGAGCGCCGGGTCGAACCAAAGCTCGGGTATCGCGTGATCAAGGGGCATGGGCGGTCCTTTGCGTGCTGTCCGCGCCGATCTGGGGCAGCCGCGGGGCGGCCTCCATCAGGGCGCGGGTGTAGGGATGTTGCGGGGCGGCGAAGATCGATTCCGTCGGGCCGTCCTCGACGATCTCGCCGGATTTCATCACCAGCACCCGGTCGGTGATGGTGCGCACCACCGACAGATCGTGGCTGATGAAAAGGTAGCTCAGCGCATATTGCCCCGCGAGGTCGGCCATGAGGTCGAGGATCTGCGCCCGGACCGAGACGTCGAGGGCGCTGACCGCCTCGTCGAAGACGATCAGCTCGGGGCGGATGATCAGCGCGCGGGCAATGGCGATGCGCTGGCGCTGGCCGCCGGAGAACTCGTGGATGTACTTGTCGGCGTCGCTGGCCTGCAGGCCGACCGCCTCCAGCGCCTCGGCCACGGCGGCGCGGCGGGCGGCGCCGCGGGGCGGCTCGTCCAGCAGGTGGAAGGGCTCGGTCACCAGGCGGGCGACCTTGTGGCGCGGGTTGAAGCTGCCGTAGGGGTCCTGGAAGACCACCTGGATCTTGCGCCGCACCTCCAGGTTGGGCTTGCCGCCCGAATAGACCGGCGCGCCGCCCAGGGTGATCGTGCCTTCCTGCACCGGCTCGAGCCCCAGGATGGCGCGGGTGAGGGTGGACTTGCCGCAGCCCGACTCGCCCACCAGGCCGATGCGGTCGCCCCGGCGCAGGGTGAAGCTGACGTTGCGGACCGCGCGGAACCGGCCCGGCGGCGCGAAAAGGCGCGTGCGCGGCAGCGCGTAGTCGCGGCTGACGCCCTGCACCTCCAGCAGCGGCGGCGGCGCCTCGGGGGCGGGGGGCAGCGCGACGCGGTGGTCCGAGGCGGCGAAGAGCATCCGCGTGTAGGGGTGCCGCATCTCGGCGAAGAGCTGCGCGGTGGGGCCGGCCTCGACCACCTCGCCGTGGCGCATCACCACGATGCGGTCGGCCAGGTCCGCCACCACCGCCAGGTCATGCGTGATGATCAGCAGCCCCATGCCGAAATCGGCGACGAGGCCGCGCAGCAGCTCCAGGATCTGGGCCTGGGTGGTCACGTCCAGCGCGGTGGTGGGCTCGTCCGCGATCAGCAGCTTGGGGCGCAGCGCGATGGCCATGGCGATGACGACGCGCTGGCGCTGGCCGCCCGACAGCTCGTGCGGGTAGCGCGACAGCGGGAAGCGGTCCTGCGGCAGGCCGACACGGGTCAGCGCCTCGGCGGCGCGGCGGCGGGCCTCGGCGCGGCTGGCGGCGCCGTGCACCAGGATGGTCTCGGCCACCTGGTCGCCGATGGTCTTGACCGGGTTCAGCGCGGTCATCGGCTCCTGGAAGACCATGCCGACCTCGGCGCCGCGCAGCGCGCACATCTGCGCCTCGGGCGTGGTCAGCACGTCGCGCCCGTCCAGCAGCACCCGGCCGGAGGTGCGCGCGCCGCGGGGCAGAAGCTGCATCGCCGCCAGCGCGGTCATGGATTTGCCCGAGCCGCTTTCGCCCGTCACGGCGACGATCTCGCCCGGGGCGACGGAGAAGCTGATCTTCTTCAGGATCGGCACCGCGCCGATCGAAAGCTCCAGGTCGATGACGTCGAGAAGGCTCATGTGCGGTCCGCCCGGATGCGCGGGTCCAGCATGTCCCGCAGCCCGTCCCCCATCAGGTTGAGGCCCAGCACCGTCAGCACGATGGCCAGCCCCGGGATCAGCGCCAGGTGGGGCGCGAAGGCGACCATGGTCTGCGCGTCGGCCAGCATGCGCCCCCAGCTTGGGGTCGGCGGCTGGGCGCCCAGGCCGACGTAGCTGAGGCCTGCTTCGGCCAGGATGCCCAGGCTGAACTGGATGGTGCCCTGGACGATCAGCAGGTTGGCCACGTTCGGCAGGATATGCTCGTAGCTGATGCGCAGCCGCGACTTGCCGGCGACGCGGGCGGCCAGGACGAAATCGCGCTCCCACAGCGAGAGGGCCGCGCCGCGGGTGAGGCGGGCGAAGACGGGGATGTTGAAGATGCCGATGGCGATGATCGCGTTGACCGCGCTGGCGCCGAAGACGGCGGTGATGAGGATGGCGATGACCAGGCTGGGGAAGGCGAAGACCAGGTCGTTGCCGCGCATGATGACCTCGTCCAGCAGGCCGCCGCGGCGGGCGGCGGCGGCGAGGCCCAGCGGCACCCCCAGCGCCATGCCGATGCCCACCGCCAGCAGCGCCACCGCGATGGAGGTGCGCGCGCCGACCATGATCATCGACAGGATGTCGCGGCCGAAGTGATCGGTGCCCAGCAGGTGCGCGCCGCCGGGGGTGCGCAGTTTCTCGGGGATGTTCATTTGCGCCACGTCGTAGGGCGTCCAGACGAAGGACAGCAGCGCCGCGGCGACGAAGGCGCAGCTCAGCGCCGCGCCCAGGATAAGGCTGCGCGACAGGTTCATGTGCGGCTCCGCAGGCGCGGGTCGACCGCGGCATAGGCCAGGTCGACCAGGAAGTTGACGACGATCACCGCGAAGACCAGCAGCATGACCACCGATTCCACCACGATCAGGTCGCGGGCCGAGATTGCCTGGAAGATCAGCCGCCCCAGCCCCGGCAGGTAGAAGACCTGCTCGATGATGATGCCGCCGGCCAGCAGGAAGGAGAACTGCAGCCCCATGATCGTCAGCACCGGGATCAGCGCGTTGCGCACCCCGTGGCGCCACAGCGCCTGGCGGCGGCTCAGGCCCTTGGCCCGGGCGGTGCGCATGAAATCCTCGCCCAGCATGTCCAGCAGCGAAGAGCGCATGACCCGCGCCAGGATCGCCGCCTGCGGCAGCGCCAGAGAGATCGCCGGCAGCGTCAGCGCCCGCATCCCGGCCCAGAAACCGGCGTCCCAGCCGGGAAAGCCGCCGGCGCTGAACCAGCGCAGGTTGATGGCGAAGATCAGCACCATCATCATCGCGAACCAGAAGTTCGGCACCGCAACGCCCAGCTGCGTGGCGCCCATCACCGCCATGTCGCCGCCGCGCCCGCGGCGGGCGGCGGCATAGATGCCGGCCGGGATGGCGATGAGGGTGGAAAGCGTCAGCGCGAACAGCGCCAGCGGCAGCGAGATCCACAGCCGGTCGGCGATCATCTGCCCCACCGGGCTACGGTAGGTGTAGGAGGTGCCGAAATCGCCCTGCACCAGCCCGGTGACCCAGGTCAGGTACCGCTGCCAGCGCGGCACGTCGAGGCCCAGCTCCGCCTTCAGCGCGGCCACCGTGTCGGGCTGGGCGTTGATGCCCAGCATGTAGCTGGCCGGATCGCCGGGGGCGACCTCGATCACCGTGAAGATGACGAGGCTGGCCACACACAGGCTGATCACCAGCGATAGCGCGCGTTTGAGGGTGTAGCGAAGCATGGGGGGCTTTCGGAAGGGCGCCGGCCCGGGGCGGGCCGGCGCGGGATCGCGGGGTGGGCTTACTCGCTCCAGCTGACTCCGGTCAGGTCGGTGGCCTGGGTGGGCGCGTTCTGCCACAGGCCCTGCAGCTTGGCGTCGGCGACCGTCGGGAAGGCGAGCTGGAAGAGGTAGCCGTTGACGTAGTCATCGGCGATCATCTTCTGCGCCGCCTTCAGCATCTCCGAGCGCTTGGCCGGGTCGGTGGTGCGCCCCAGCTCCTCCATGTGGGCCTGGAAGTCCGGGTTGTCGTAGTTGAAGTAGTAATCGGGCCGGGCATAGATGCCGATGTCCATCGGCTCGGTATGGCTGACGATGGTCAGGCCGAAGTCCTTGCCGCGGAACACCTGCTCCAGCCACTGCGCCCATTCGAGGTTGCTGATCTCGGTCTCGATGCCGACCTCGCGCAGCTGCGCGGCGATGATCTCGCCGCCGCGGCGGGCGTAGGAGGGGGGCGGCAGCTTCAGCGTGGTGGTGAAGCCATCGGCATAGCCCGCCTCGGCCAGCAGCTGCTTGGCCTTCTCGGGGTCGTATGCCGACTGGCCGGTCAGGTCGACGTAGTCGGGGTGGTGCGGCGCGAAATGGGTGCCGATGGGCGTGCCGAGGCCGAACATCGCCCCGTCGATGATCGCCTGACGGTCGATGGCATGGGCGATCGCCTGGCGCACGCGGATGTCGTTCAGCGGCTCCTGCGCATTGTTGGTCGACAGGATCGTCTCGCCCTCGGTCGAGCCGACAAGCACCTGGAACCGCGGGTCAGCCTCGAACTGCGGCAGGTTCTCCGGGGCGGGGAAGCCGGCGAAGGCGTCGATGTCCTGCGCCATCATCGCGGCGAAGGCGGCGGTCGGGTCGGAGATGAACTTGAAGGTCGCCTCCTCCAGCGCCGGTGCCTCGCCCCAGTAGTCGGGGTTGCGCTTGAGGGTGATCTTGTCGCCCTGCACCCAGCCGTCGAACATGAAGGCGCCGGTGCCCACCGGGTTCGACTTGATGTCCTCGATGCTCTCGGGCGCCACGATCACCGCGTCGCCCCAGGCCATGTTGAACAGGAAGTTCCCGTCGGGCGCGGCAAGGGTGACCTTGACGGTCAGCGGGTCGACCACCTCGACGCTTTCGATCCCCTCGAAGAGGGCCTTCTGCGCGTTGGCGCTGTCCTCGCCGCGGGCGCGGTCGAGGCTGAACTTCACGTCCTCGGCCGTCATCTCCGTGCCGTCGTGGAAGGTCACGCCTTCGCGCAGCTTGAAGGTATAGGTCTTGCCGTCCTCGGAAATCTCCCAGCTTTCCGCCAGGCCCGGCACGACCGAGCCGTCGGACATGAAGCGGGTCAGCCCCTCGAAGACGTTGGAATAGAGCACCGAGTCGATCGCCCCGGCGGCGGCGCTGGTCGGGTCGAGGTGCGGCGGCTCGAGCTGCAGCGCGATCGTCAGGTCGGTCTTGGCCGCCTGCGCGGCGCCCATCCCGGCGCAGAGTGCAACGGCGCTGGCCATTGCCAATCTCATCGTGGTCCGAAACATTTTTTCCTCTCCCTGTGGTCGTTTAAGCGCCCCGTGGCAACAGAAGCTGGCACAGAGACTGCGCCATGACCTTGGCGCTGTCTAGCATGTCGTCGATGCCCACGTATTCGTCCGGCTTGTGCGCAAGCTCCAGAAGGCCCGGCCCGTAGGCGATGCAATTCTTCAGCTTGCCGATCCGGTCGATATGCTTCTGGTCGTAGGTCCCGGGGGAGGCGACGTATTCCGGCGCGCGGCCCATCACCGCCTCGATCGAGCGCGCGACCGTCGCCACCACCGGCGCGTCGCGGTCGGTCATCGAGGGGGCGACGTGGTTCAGCTCGCGCAGGCTGTAGCGGAAGTTCTCGCGCCCCTCTGCGAGGCGGTCCAGCAGGGCGCGCACCTCGCCCTGCACCTGGTCGTGCGTTTCCTCGACCAGGTAGCGGCGGTCGATCACGATGCGGCAGCTGTCGGGCACGCAGTGGCTGGGCAGGGCGGTCGAATCCGCGGGCGTCTCCTGCTGGCCGCCGTGGATCGAGTTGATGTTCATCGTCGAGGACCGCGCCCCCTCCGGCACCACCGGCATGTCGGTGCGCCGCGCCGCCATCGCCGGGTAGAGGTCCTGCTCGAAGGCTTGCAGCACCGCGCCCATGTGGCGCACCGCGCAATCGCCCAGGAAGGGCATCGAGCCATGGGCGATCTCGCCGAAAGTCTCGATCTCGGCCCACCAGCCGCCGCGGTGGCCCAGGCAGATACGGTCCTTCTGCAGCGGCTCGGGGATGATGACGTGCTGCACGCGTTCGGGCGCGAAAAAGCCCTTCTCGGCCAGGTAGGCGACGCCGCCATAGCCGCCCGATTCCTCGTCGGCGGTGCCGGAGATCTCGATCGCGCCGGCGAAATCGGGGCATTCCTCCAGGAACGCCTCGGCCGCGATGATCGAGGCGGCCAGCCCGCCCTTCATGTCGCAGGCGCCGCGGCCGTAGATCTTGCCGTCCTCGACCTCGCCGCCGAAGGGGTCCTTGGTCCAGCCGGCGCCCACGTCGACCACGTCGATGTGCGAGTTGAAGTGCACGCATTCGCCGGCCCGCGTGCCCTCGCGCCGCGCCACGATGTTCCACCGCGGGTAGGCGGTGCAATCGCCCGGCGCGCCCTCGGCCCGGACCAGCTGCGTCGTGAAGCCGCGCGCCGAGAGGCGGCGGTCCAGGTAGTCGCAGATGTCGCGGTAATTCTCGCCCGGCGGGTTGAGCGTGGGAATGCGGATCAGGTCCTGCGTCAGGGCGATCAACTCGTCGCGCTTGGCGTCGATCCGCGCCGCGAGGCGCGTGTTCTGGGGCGTGGCCGTGTCCATGGTCTCTCCGCTGGTGGTCTTTTCACTGTCGCGGGGGCAGGCTACGGTATCAATACCGTATTAACACGGGAGGGATTCGGATGTCGGGGATGCAGGCGGCCGCGGGCGCGGCGGATTGGGTGCAGCTGGGCTTTGCCGAGGCGCCCATCGGCCTTGTCGTGACCGAGCACCGGGTGATCCGCGCCTGCAACCAGCGCTTCGCCGAACAGCTGGGCTACCGCGTCGAAGAGCTGGAGGGCCGCAGCTTCCGGATGCTCTACGACAGCGCGGACGAGTTCCAGCGCATCCGCGACGTGGGGCTGGAGAACCTGCGCCGCACCGGGCTGTATTCCGACGAGCGTATGATGCCGCACCGCGACGGCCACCCCCTGTGGTTCCGCTTCCGCGCCCATACCCTGGTGCCCGAGGACCCGCTGGCCCGGATCGTGATGAGCTTCGCGATGATCCGCGGCGGCAGCGGCGTGCGCAACCTCTCCCCGCGCGAGCGGCAGGTCCTGTCCCGCCTCGCGCGCGGCATGACCAGCAAGGAGATCGGCCGCGACCTGGACCTGAGCCCGCGCACCATCGAGGACGTGCGCGCCCGCCTGCTGCGGCGGTTCGAGGCGAAGAACACCTCCGAGTTGCTGGTGCGGTTGACCGACCTGGGGCAGTGACGGGGGCGCCGGGCGGGGCGGCACTGGGCTGGGCGTCCGTTCTGCGGGGGGCGGCGCGGGCGTTGGCGGCGGTTTTTGAGTATTTTTGGCGAGATGAAGCGGATCCCTTGGGAGCCCGGCCCTAGTTCAGGGCCAGGCGGGGCGCGGGGCCGAGGCGGAGGGGGCCGAGGAATGTCGCGCCGCCCTCGAAGCGCAGCGGAAGCTTCAGCGCGGCGCCGCTGCCCGACAGGCCGGTCAGCAGGCTCAGCCCGCGCTCCAGCGTCTGCGCGGTCTCGTCCGGCAGCCCGGCCTCGCGCGCCAGTGCCAGCGCGGCACGCCAGTCCGACACCTCGGCCATGACTTCCCCGGTGGCGCGGCCCAGCGCGTCGGGCATCAGGCGGCCCTCGGCCTTCAGCGTGATGCCGGCGCCGGAGACCTCCAGCCGCGCGATCTCGACTTCCGCGAGGCGCGGCGGCGTGGCCGGGCCGCGCAGCGCGATCCCCGGCGCGGCGGTGAGGCGCAGAACGGCCTCCACCTCGGCTTTCGAGACGGTGAAGGGCGTCATCTGCGGCAGCGCCACCTCGAGCGTGTCCGCCTGCGCGGCAAGGTCGTAATCCGCGACCGTGCCGTCCCGCCGGGTCAGGGCCAGCCGCGCGCTTTCGAGTTGCCCCTCGGTGCCCGCGGCGGCGCCGCCCTCGGCCCGGGCGGTCAGGTCCTCGGCGCTCAGCCGCAGCCGCTCGGCCGCGCCGCTGGTGGGCGCCAGCACCAGCGATGCGCGCAGGTCGCCAGAGGCGATCTGCCAGTCGGTGCGGCCCAGCGTCAGGCGCTGGCGGTCCGGCCAGACGGCGATCAGGTGGTGCGGGCGGTAGCTGAGCTGGAACAGCTGGACGAAGGGCGCCTGCCATTCGACATCCCCCCGCGGCGGCGCCAGGCGCAGATCCTCGATCGTGGTGTCGAAACGGTTGGGGAAGCCGCGCACGGCCAGCGCGCCCTCGGCGGTCCAGCCGGTGGCCTCGGCCTGGGCGCGCCAGGCGGCGACGTTCTTGCGGATCTGCCAGGCCCCGAAGGCCCAGTACCCGGACCAGAGGGCGGCGGCGATCAGGACAAGGGCGAGCAATCGTTTCATGGCGGGCTTTCTTATGTCGTGCGATTGGTGTTTACAGGCGGCGTTGAGGTAGGACCAGCGCGCTGGATTGACATGTGGGTCTTCGGCTACGGATCGCTTTTGTGGAACCCGGGCTTTCGCCATGACGCGGCGGAGGTGGCGGTGCTGAAGGATTTTCACCGCTCGTTCTGCATGCGCTCGATCCACCACCGCGGCACGCATGCGCGGCCGGGGCTGGTGCTGGCCCTCGACGCGGCGCCCGGCGCGGAATGCGCAGGCCTGGCCTTCCGCGTGGCCGAGGGCGCCGAGGCGGAGACGCTGGACTACCTGCGCGAGCGGGAGCTTGTCTCCTCGGCCTATGTCGAGACGGAGGTGGAGGTGACGCTGGCCAGCGGCGCGCGGGTGCGCGCGGTGACCTACGTGATCGATCCCGCGCATGTGCAGTACTGCGGCAACCTGCCGCTGGAGGAGCAAGCGCAGATCATCGCCGGCGCGGTCGGCGGGCGCGGCCCCAACCCCGAGTACCTGCACAACACCGTGCGCCACCTGCACGAGCTGGGCCTGCCCGACCCGGAGCTTGACTGGCTGTCGGACCGGGTGCGCGCGCTGGCCCCGGGCTAGGCGCGCCGCCCGGCAGGAAGGCCACAGCCGCGGGCGGGCCGAATCCGGCCAAAAGCCTTTCGCGCTTGGCTTATTCGCGCCGCCACCCTAGGCTGCGCGGAGAAGAAACGCGTCAGGAGCTGTCCATGAAGGAGCAGCCGGACCTCGAGGCCGAGTTGCAGTTTTCCCAGCCCATCCGGCAGATCATGCTGATGCTGATCGTGCTGGGGCTGACGGCTTTCGGGGTGTTCCTCGCCGCGCCGCGGGTGCTGCCGGTCTTCCTGACCAACCCCTGGCTTAACGGCTTCATTCTGTTCGTCTTTTTCGTCGGCGTGCTGGCCTGTTTCTGGCAGGTGGCGCAGCTTGTCACCTCGATCCTGTGGATCGAGGCCTACGTGCAGCGCCGCGAGGAGGCGAACCGCAGCGCGCCGCGCCTGCTGGCCCCGCTGGCGGCGCTTCTGCGCAGCCATGGCGCGCGGATGCAGATCAGCGCCTCCTCGACCCGTTCGATCCTGGACTCCGTGGCCCAGCGGATCGACGAGGCGCGCGAGATCACGCGCTACATCGTCAGCCTGCTGATCTTCCTCGGGCTTCTGGGCACATTTTACGGCCTTGCAACCACGGTGCCGGCGCTGGTGGACACGATCCGCAGCCTGGCCCCGCAGGACGGTGAAAGCGGGTTCGAGGTGTTCAACCGCCTGATGAACGGGCTGGAGGGCCAGCTCTCGGGCATGGGCGTCGCCTTCGCCTCGTCGCTGCTGGGCCTGGCAGGAAGCCTTGTCGTCGGGCTGCTGGAGCTGTTTGCCGGCCACGGGCAGAACCGCTTCTACCGCGAGCTGGAGGAATGGCTGTCCAGCTTCACCCGCCTTGGCTTTGCCAGCGGTGAGGGCGAGGCCGGGCACGAGCAATCGCTGGTCGTGG
>JBPEXR010000402.1:0-6165 GCA_052031355.1 Paracoccaceae bacterium | reverse complement strand
CTGGAAGGGCCCGACCAGGGGCGCCCGATCTCCGAATGGGAGGCGATGGGCATCCGCCGCGTCACCGGCCGCCCCTTCCCCGCGCCCGAGCGGAACGAGCCGGGTTTCCTGCTGATGCCGGCGGGCCGCTACGGCCCGGCCTTCCTGGTGACGCGGAATTTCTATGTCCTGAAGGACTACAACATGAGCGATCTCTACGCGCTTTTCGTCGGGCACGTGGGCGACCGCATCGCCTATGGCATGGGCGATTTCGAAGGGCGCTGGGGCAAGGTCGGCGGGCTGCTGCGTTCGGACGTGGCGGCGATGCAGCGCGCACTGGAGGCGATGGGACATGACGTCGGCGGCGCGGACGGGCTGGCCGGGTTCAAGACGCGCCGCTCGATCGGGCGCTGGCAGGAAACGCGGGGGGAGCGGGCGACCTGCTTTCCGACCGCGGCGATGAAAACGCAGCTGCGCACACCTTGAAGGGCGCGTCTTGCGGCGCCGGCGTGCCGGCAGTTCAGGGGTCTATTCGACCTGTTCGGTCCGGTCGATCATCGGCGCCATGCGCCCGGGGATCAGCGAGGCGACCACCGCCAGCACCAGCAGCAGCGCCAGCACGATACCGCCCAGCACCGCGGCTTCCTTCCACGGGTTGCCCGCCGGGGCGACGCTGCGCGCCCCGGTCCGGTGTCTTGCAACTTCTGGACGATCCAGCATCGGCATGTGTCGGTCCCCGTTGCGCGGGCGGATTCGTACCCGCATGTGACCGATTTAGGACAAATCGCGTGGAAGGCCAAACACATGGACGGGAGCGAGGGCGTGAGCGGGGCAGCCCCACCCTCCCCCGGAGAGGCGCCAAGAGCCGCCTATAGCGGGCTATGAGGCACACCCGCCGGACAAGAACGCGGGGACAAGAAAAGGCCGCCCCCGGGGGTCCGGGGACGGCCGCGATCGGGCGGGATTGGACAATCGCCCGGGCGCTCAGGCCGCGTGGCGCTGCTTTTCGGCCTTCGCCTCTTCGATGGCCGCTTTCACGGCCTCGCGCTGCTCGTGCAGGAACTGCCAGGCCGGCAGGTCGCGGGTTTCCTCGATCGCCTCGTCGTAGACCGACAGCAGATCGGTCTCGCCGTTGATGACCTCGGCGTAGACCGCCTCGTCATCGCCGGTCACCGCGTCGCGCAGTTTCAGCCAGGCGCGGTGCGCGGCGGCGGCGGTGGAGCCTTCGTCGCTGACGGTCTGGCCCTCGGCCTCCAGCTTGGCGTGGACGGTGCGGGCGAAGTCCTTGCGCTGCTCGATCAGCCGGTCGAAGAAGGTGACGAACAGGCGTTCGTCCTTCACCTCTTCACGGCTCTGGCGATAGCCGTCGTGGCTGTCCAGCAGGCGGGTGTGCAGTTTCTGCAGAATATCGTGGTGCTGTGCCATGGTCTGCTCTCCTTCAGGTTGCTCGCCCGGTCAACGCCGCACGGGGGAGGGAGAGTTCACCGGCCGCGCGCCTAAGTTTTCGTGATCGGCGAAGGGCCGCCGCCGCCCGCCGCCAGGGCCGAAAGCTGCGGCGCGGGCACGTCGCGCAGCACCTCGGCGATCTGGCGCAGCGGGCCGGCCAATGGGCTGGCGCGGCGCCAGACCATGCCGATGGTGCGCGCCGGCTCCGGCGGGGGAAGACGGCTGAGAGCGACGGCGGCCGAGCGTGCCTCGACCGGGGCGGCCATCTCGGGGATCAGGGTGACGCCGATGCCGGCGCCGACCATCTGCACCAGCGTCGAGAGGGAGCTGCCTTCCAGCCCGTCGCGCGGCCCCCGCCCCGGCAGGCCGCAGACCGACAGCGCCTGGTCGCGAAAGCAATGCCCCTCCTCCAGCAGCAGCAGGCGTTCGCTGGCCAGGGCGGCGGCCTCGGGCACCGGGGTGGCCGCCTCGGCCCGGGGGCGCACCAGGACGAAGGCTTCCTCGAACAGCTTTTCCTCGTGCAGCGCCGGCTCGGACACCGGCAGGGCGACGATGGCGCAATCCAGCCGCCCCTCCAGCAGCATCGGCAGCAGCCGCGGCGTCAGCGTTTCGCGCACGTGGAGGTCGATGCCCTGGTAGGCGGTCTGCAGCGCCTGGATCACCCCCGGAAGGTAATAGGGCGCGACCGTCGGGATCACCCCGATGCGCAAGCGGCCCACGGGCTGCGACTGCGCCAGCCGCGCCAATTCGCCCAGCTCGTCCACCTGGCGCAGGATCTCGCGCACGCGCTGGCCGAAGGCCTCGCCAAAGCTGGTCAGCCGCACCTGCCGCGCGCCCCGTTCGAACAGCGTCACGCCCAGCGCGGTCTCCAGCTCCTTGATCTGGACCGACAGCGCCGGCTGCGAAATCGCCGCCGCCTGCGCCGCCCGGCCGAAATGGCCATGCTGGGCCAGCGCCTCGAAATAGCGCAGCTGCCGGAGGGTGAAGTTTGCCATAGGAAAATGCTATCGCCGCCATGAGAAAATGCAACTTATTTCAATGGCTCAACCGCGCTAGAACGGAGGCATCACCATCCACGCCGGCCCGGCCGGCCAAGACAGGAGAGCGACCATGGACGGAAACGACATCGGCAAATGCCCGGTCATGCACGGGGTGTCCGCGCACACCAAGTTCGGGGGCCGGTCGAACCGCGACTGGTGGCCGAACCAGCTGAACCTGAAGATCCTGCACCAGAACACCCCCGCCTCCGACCCGATGGGCGAGGATTTCGACTATGCCGAGGCGTTCAAGCAACTGGACCTCGACGCGGTGAAGGCCGACCTGCACGCGCTGATGACCGACAGCCAGGATTGGTGGCCGGCGGACTACGGCCACTACGGGCCGTTCTTCATCCGCATGGCCTGGCACAGCGCCGGGACCTACCGCACCGGCGACGGGCGCGGCGGCGCCTCCTCCGGCAGCCAGCGTTTCGCGCCGCTGAACTCCTGGCCGGACAACGCCAACCTCGACAAGGCGCGGCGCCTGCTCTGGCCGATCAAGCAGAAATACGGCGACAAGCTGTCCTGGGGCGACCTGCTGATCCTGACCGGCAACGTCGCGCTGGAATCCATGGGCTTCAAGACCTTCGGCTTCGGCGGCGGGCGCGAGGATATCTGGGAGCCGGAGGAGGATATCTTCTGGGGCACCGAGGAAGAATGGCTGGGCGACAGCCGCTATTCCGAGGGCCGCGCGCTGGAGAACCCGCTGGCCGCGGTGCAGATGGGGCTGATCTACGTCAACCCCGAGGGGCCGAACGGCAAGCCGGACCCGGCCGCCGCCGCCCATGACATCCGCGAGACCTTCGGCCGCATGGCGATGAACGACGAAGAGACCGTCGCCCTGATCGCCGGCGGGCACACCTTCGGCAAGTGCCACGGCGCGGGCGATGCCAGCCTGGTCGGTGCCGAGCCGGAAGGCGCGGACATCGCCGAGCAGGGTCTTGGCTGGACCAGCCGCCATGAAAGCGGCCGCGGCGGGCACACGATCACCTCGGGGCTGGAGGGCGCCTGGACGCCGACGCCGACCCGCTGGGACAACAGCTACTTCGAGACGCTGTTCGGCTACGAGTGGGAGCTGACCAAAAGCCCCGCCGGCGCCTACCAGTGGACGCCGAAGGACCCCGCAGCCCGGGATACGGTCCCCGATGCGCATGACCCCGAGAAGCGCCACGCGCCGATGATGGCGACGACCGACCTGGCCCTGCGGGTGGACCCGGAGTACGAGAAGATCTCCCGCCGGTTCCTGGAGAACCCCGACGCGCTGGCCGACGCTTTCGCCCGCGCCTGGTTCAAGCTGACCCACCGCGACATGGGCCCGCGCGTGCGCTACCTGGGCAAGGAAGTGCCGGAGGAAGAGCTGCTGTGGCAGGACCCGGTGCCGCAGGTGGATCACCCGCTGATCGACAGCGGCGACATCCGCACCCTGAAAGAGCAGATCCGGAGCAGCGGCCTCAGCGTGCAGCAGCGCGTCTCCACCGCCTGGGCCTCGGCCTCGACCTTCCGCGGCTCGGACAAGCGCGGCGGGGCGAACGGCGCCCGCATCCGCCTGGCGCCGCAGAAGGACTGGGAGGTGAACGAGCCTGCGCAGCTGGCCGAGGTCCTGCAAGTGCTGGAAGGCATCCAGCGCGACTTCAACGACGGGCAAAGCGGCGGCACGCGCGTCTCGCTGGCCGATCTGATCGTGCTGGCCGGCAACACCGGGGTCGAGGATGCCGCCCGCGCCGCGGGGCACGAGCTGGAGGTCCCCTTCCACCCCGGCCGCACCGACGCCAGCCAGGAGCAGACCGATGCCGAGGCCTTCGCCCCGCTCGAGCCCAAGGCCGACGGCTTCCGCAACTACGTCTCGGCGGATTTCACCGTGCCGGCCGAAGAGCTGCTGGTGGACCGCGCCCAGCTTCTGACGCTGACCGCGCCCGAGATGACGGCCCTGGTCGGCGGGCTGCGGGTGCTGGGCGCCAACCACGGCGGCAAGCCGCACGGCGTCTTCACCGACCGGCCCGGCACCCTCAGCAACGACTTCTTCGTCAACCTGCTGGACATGGGCACCGCCTGGAAGGCGACCTCGGACGAGGGGCGCGAATTCGAGGGCCGCGACCGCGACACGGGCGAGCTGAAGTGGCACGCCAGCCGGGTGGACCTGGTCTTCGGCTCCAACTCGCAGCTGCGCGCCCTGGCCGAGGTCTACGCCGCCGATGATGCCGAGGGGCATTTCGTGCAGGACTTCGTCGCCGCCTGGACCAAGGTGATGGAGGCCGACCGCTTCGACCTCGGCGCCTGACGCCCGCGGGACAGACCGCAAGACAAGGCCGCGCCCCACCGGGCGCGGCCTTACTTTTACGCCGCTACCGCCCTGCCCCGCCGAAAAGGTCGTCCGGCAGGCGGTTCGGGGAGATGTAGAACAGCGTATGCTCGCGCCCGATCCGCGTGTCGGGCTGCAGCGACAGGGTGGGCTTTTTCTCCTCGTCGGCGCGGTATCCGATCAGCGTGGCGCCATGCGACAGGAACAGGCTCATCAGCTCCGACACCACCGTGGGCTCGCCCTCGTAGTCGATGGATTGCAGCGTCGCGCCCACCTTGGTGGAGGCGAGATGCGCGAAGACCTGGCTCGCGCCCGGATCGACGATCGCCCGGCTGAGCTGCTGGACGGAGGTAGAGACGACATATTCGAACCGCGGGCAATGCGGCTGCACCAGCTTCGCCTTCTCGGCATCGCGGAAGAAGGCGACCATGTGGGCACGCGTTTCCATCGCCCCCAGCGCCAGGCAGGCGGACATCGTCTCGTCGTCCGAGCGGCCCATGACGACGATGGTCCGCGCCCCGGCGACCCCCGCCCGCTTCAGATCGGCATGATCGGCCAGCGCGTTGGTATGCACCCGCGAGAGGTGATGCGGCAGCGGCAGCGTCTGCTCGGTCGAGACGATCACCGTCTCGCGGCCGGCCCGCTCTTGCTCGGTTTCGGCCAGAAGACGCTCGGTCTCGCCGCGCACGTAGCCGACGATCACGACATGGTCTTCCGCGCTTTCAAAGTTTCCCAGTCCAGACATGAAGGTCCTCACGAACAGCGCCAGGCTGGCCAGCAGCTTGGTCAGGATATAGGCGAAGATGGCGATCGCCCCGGGCATCACGAAGGCGAAGGCGAACAGCATTCCGCCCTGGGTCTGCGGCGACAGATCGCCGTAGCCGACGGTCGAGCCGGTGGTGATGTAGAAATAGGCGAACTGCACCCAGCTTGACACCAGCGCCGCCTCGCCCAGCGCCCAGAACCCCAGGTAGGTCAGCCCCGCGTGCAACGCGGTGACCACCAGGACCGACTGCGTGCGCCCGTCGATGATGTCGCGCACCAGCGCGCGCAGCACCCGGTCCTTCGCGCGCACCGGGTTGGACAGGACCGTAACGATCAGGTTCGGCAGAATGCGGACGAAGTTCATGGTCGGCGGCGCGGCTCCCTCGGGCGATCCGGGTCTGGGGGCAAACGCCGCGGCGGGCGATTCCGCTCCGCCGGGGGACAAATTTTTCCTGCGCACGGCGGAAAACTTCATGCATAATGGGCTTATGTCTATGCCGATGATCCGCCCTTTCCCCGCGTCGCAGCCCTGCCCGTGACCGCCGCCTTTCGCGATATCAAGGCCGACGTGCGCCGCCAGATTGCCAGCGGCGCCCTGGCCCCGGGCGAGAGCCTGCCCACGGAGGTGGAGCTCGCCAA
>JBPEXR010000401.1:0-2059 GCA_052031355.1 Paracoccaceae bacterium | reverse complement strand
GGCGCAATCCTGATATTCCGGAAGGCGGCAGAGGGAGGGATTTCACATGAACAATCGGATTGCCGCGGTCACCGGCGCGGCGGGCGGGCTGGGGCGCGCGATCACGCAGCGCCTGGTCGAGGACGGGCTGCGCGTCGCCATGCTGGACATCGACGGCGCGGCACTGGCGGACCTGGCGGAGGCCCACGGCGAGCGCGTGCTCGCCTGCGAGGTGGACCTGACCGACACCCAGGCCATCACCCGCACCTTCGCGCGCATCGAAGAGGCCTTCGGCGGCCTCGACGCGCTGGTCAACAACGCCGGCACCTGCTTCATGTCCGAGTTTCCGAACATCCCGGAGGCAGAGTTCGAGGCCCAGATGCGGCTGAACTTCACGGCCGCGTTTCACTGCTGCCAGGCGGCGGTGCCGATGATGCTGCGGCGCGAGGGCGTGAAGAAGATCGTCAACATCTCTTCCAACGGGGCGTACAACTTCGACGTATTCGACCCGCCGCACTACCGCGCCAGCAAGGCCGCGCTCGACACGCTGACGAAGGACCTGGCGCGCCGCTACGCGCGCGAGAAGATCGCCGTCAATTCCATCGCGCCGGCGATGACGGAGACGCCGCTCTTCGGTGTGGTCAGCGAGGAGGTGCTGCAGAAGGCCATCGCCGCCATGCCGCACGGCCGGGCGATGCAGCCGCGCGAAGTGGCGGCCTGGGCGGGGTTCCTGATCTCCGAGGCGGGGGACGTCAGCAGCGGCAACGTCATCATCCTGAACCAGGGCCGCGATGTTCGTTAATCGTAGAAGTCCGGCGCCTTTTTCAGCCACTTCCACTGCTCGGGGTCGTGGCCGTAGATGACGAAGGCGTCGGTTTCCTCGGCCAGTTTCATCAGCCGCTCGGCGCTGGCGCGGGCGCGGCGCGGGTGCGGCGCGGTGGCGAAACGCTCCT
This sequence comes from Paracoccaceae bacterium, assembly GCA_052031355.1. Classification (GTDB taxonomy): domain Bacteria; phylum Pseudomonadota; class Alphaproteobacteria; order Rhodobacterales; family Rhodobacteraceae; genus JBPEXR01. Next base: position 1,127 of record JBPEXR010000401.1, on the reverse strand, counting down.
CGATCTCGGCGGGGCGCGAGATCGCGTCGGAGGTCAGCAGCACCGTGCCGGTGTTCGGCAGTTCCAGCAGGAAGGCAAGCTGGCCGATGGTGTGCCCGGGCACGAGCAGAACGTGAAAGCCGGGGCCGATCTCCGTGTCGTCGTCGACCAGCAGGTAATCGCGGTCGGGCCAGTCGAGGGGCTGCTTGCGTCCCCAGTAAAGCGGTTTGGGCAGCTCGCGCTCGGGGCGGGACATCAGCAGCGGCGCCCAGGGGAAGGCGTCGATATGCCCGACATGGTCGATATGCGTATGGCTGAGGATGAAAAGGTCGATGTCCTTCGGCTTCCGGCCGGCCCGCTCCAGCTGGGCGGCGGGCATGTTCGCGGGGCCGATCTCCAGCAATTCCCCGAAGAGGTAGAGCTGGTCATCGGCGCTCGCCATCTTCGGCTCCAGCGAGTAGCGCTGGGGAAAACCGGTGTCGATGATGACCGTCTCGCCGGCGTCGGTTTCGATCAGATACCCGCAGATGCCGATGACGCGATCGTCGGCATGCACCTTGAAAAGCCCGTAGTCGAGGATGAACAACTTCGACGGCTGACCCTTCAGTTGGGGTATCGAATTCATGAGGCGCTCCCAGATTTCGGGACAAATGAAGGCAGGGCTGGATGAAAGTCAAGATTCACAATCTATTTCAATATCTTCTTGAGACAACCGAGGCCGAACCGGAGGCGATCGTGGGGTTTTCCCTGGCGGAAAGCCCCAAGCTGAAGGCTTTCTTGCCGGACCTCGACCCGGAGCTGTCGCTGGACTGGAACAACCGCGATTTCCGCGGCCTGCCGGAGCTGCGCGCCCACGTGTTGCGCCAGGCGGGGCTGGAGGGCGTCTGCGCGCTAAAAGACGTGCTGATCACCGCCGGCGCGGCAGAGGCGAACTACCTCGTGCTGCGCCAGGTGCTGGAGGCCGGGGACGAGCTGGTGACCGAGGTGCCGGGCTGGCCGCAGGCCGCCGTGATGGCCGAGGCGATCGGCGCCGAGGTCCGCACCGTGCACCGCCGCCACGAAGATGGCTGGGCCTTCCCGATGGAGGCGCTGGAGGCGGCGGTCGGCCCCCGCACCAAGCTGATTTTCCTGAGCAATCCCAACAACCC
>JBPEXR010000400.1:0-4082 GCA_052031355.1 Paracoccaceae bacterium | reverse complement strand
AGGGGGCCGCGGCGCCGAATAGGTCTAGCGCTGTGTCAAGGACGCGCGGGGCCAGCCGAAATGCGCCTAGCCTCGGCGCGACAGCATCCGACAGCGCGGGGTGCGATGGATCGGCCCCAATGGCAGCAGGACGGGTTTAGGATCACCTCCTCCGCCGCCTCCAATGCGGCGCGGCGGATCAGCCAAAAAGGTCTGGTGCGCTGCTGTCGGGGGTGCGCGGCGCCGGCAGGCCGAGGTGCGCCCAGCCCTTGCGCGCCAGCATCCGTCCGCGCGGGGTGCGCTGGATCAGGCCCTGTTGCAGCAGGAATGGCTCGATCACCTCCTCCAGCGCGTCGCGGCTTTCGCTGAGGGCGGCGCTGATCGTCTCGATCCCGACGGGGCCGCCGGCGTAATTCTCGGCGATCAGCCGCAGGTAGCGGCGGTCGGCGCCATCGAGGCCCAAGTCGTCCACCCCCAGCCGGGTCAGCGCCCGGTCGGCCAGCGCGCGGGTTACCCGCCCGTCGCCCTCCACCAGGGCGAAATCGACCACCCGGCGCAACAGGCGCCCGGCGATGCGCGGGGTGCCGCGGGCGCGCCGCGCGATCTCCCGCGCGCCGCCCTCGTCCGCCGGGGCGCCCAGCTTGGCGGCGTTGCGGGTGACGATCAGGTTCAGCTCGTCCTCGGTGTAGAATTGCAGCCGCGTCGGGATGCCGAACCGGTCACGCAGCGGCGTTGTCAGCAGGCCCAGCCGGGTCGTCGCGCCGACCAGGGTGAAGGGCTGCAGCTCGATGCGCACGGTGCGCGCCGCCGGCCCCTCGCCGATCACCAGGTCGAGCTCGTAATCCTCCATCGCCGGGTAGAGCACCTCCTCCACCGCGGGGTTGAGGCGATGGATCTCGTCGATGAAAAGCACGTCGCGCGCTTCGAGATTGGTCAGGATCGCGGCCAGATCGCCCGCCTTGGCCAGCACGGGGCCGGAGGTCATGCGGAAGTTCACACCCAGCTCGCGCGCCATGATCTGCGCCAGCGTCGTCTTGCCCAGCCCCGGCGGGCCGTGAAACAGCGTGTGGTCCATCGCCTCGCCGCGCTGGCGGGCAGAGGCGATGAAGACCTTCAGGTTGGCGCGCGCCTCGGCCTGGCCGATGAAGTCGTCCAGCACCTGCGGGCGCAGGGCGCGGTCGTGATCCTCGGGCAGGGTCTCGGGGCGCAGCGTCGGGTCGGGGCTTGCCATGGATCAGCCTTTCGGGGCCAGCAGCCGCAGCGCGGCGCGGATCAGGTCGGGGGTGCCGGCCTCCGGCGCGGATTGCGCCGCCTCCGCCACGGCCGAAGCCGCCTCGGAAGGCGCATAGCCCAGGTTCGACAGGGCCGAAAGCGCCTCTGCCTGGGCCGCCGCGCTGCCCGTCTGCCCCGCCGCCGCGGGGGCCGGCGCCGGCGCGGCGGGTGCGGACGGCCCGCCCTCCGCCTCGATCAGCGCATCTTCCAGCGCCGCGCCGGCGCGGGCGGCCGCCGAGGCGCCCATCGCCATGACCGCGGGGGCCTTGTCCTTCAACTCGTTCACCACGCGCTGCGCGGTCTTGGGGCCGACGCCCTTGGCCGTCTTGACCGCCGCGGCATCCCCCAGGGCGATGGCGCGGCTGACGCCTTCCGCCCCCAGCGCCCCCAGGATGGCGAGCGAGGCCTTGGCCCCGATGCCCTGAACGCTCATCAACAGGCGGTGCCATTCCTTCTCCACCAGGGTGGTGAAGCCGAAAAGCTGCAGGATATCCTCGCGCACCAGCAGGTCGGTGTAGAGGGCCGCCGCCTCGCCCGGGCCGGGCAGCGCGGCCAGGGTGCGGTCCGAGCAATAGACGACGTAGCCGACGCCGCGCACGTCGATCAGCACGTGGTCCTCGCCGCGGTAGTCGATCCGCCCGGAAATCTTGCCGATCATGTCCAGCCCCCGGCGGCGCGGCGCGGCGCGGACCGCCGGCGCGCGGGCTGGCTGGCCTCGGCGATGGCGGCGGCGCGCGGGGCGCGCATGTGGTGGGCGTGGCACAGGGCGATGGCCAGGGCGTCGGTCGCGTCCGGCCCGGCCAGCGCCACGCCGGGCAGCTGCAGCTTCACCATGTGGGCGATCTGCGTCTTGTCGGCATGGCCGACCCCGACGATGGTCTTCTTGATCTTGTTGGGGGCGTATTCGCCCACTTCCAGCCCGGCGCGGGCCGGCACCAGCAGGGCGATGCCCCGCGCCTGGCCCAGCTTCAGCGTGCCGGCGCCGTCCTTGTTGACGAAGGTCTGCTCGACCGCCGCGGCCGCCGGGGCGAACCGGGCGACCACCTCGGTCAGCTGTTCGAAGAGCGACAGAAGGCGCGGCGCCAGCTCTGCCCCTTCGGAGGTGCAGACCCCGTTTGCCACATGCGCGATTCGGCTGCCTGCCACCTCGATCACGCCCCACCCGAGGTTCCGAAGCCCCGGATCGATGCCCAGAATGCGCATTTCTGCCCTGCCCTGTTGTCTTTCCACCTCACTAGCACGAAACGCGAACAAAGACCAAGGCCCCGCGCCGCGCGAACCAAAAGCGACAGGGCTGTCTCATCCGCGACACAGGGGCCGGGACGGGCGGGTTCGAGCGGTCCATTTGCGACCGGAAGAAGGGCGAAAGCGACATGCGCAAGGCCCGGATTATGGAAGTTATATCAGCACGTTAGCGAAGGTTATCCCCATGCATCCACCGCATGGGTCCCATGCGTTTTTTGCGCCTTGTGGGGCAAGATTCGCCCGCCTAACTGGGGGAACACACGCCACGGGCCCAGCCCCCCAGAGAAGGACGCAGAACATGGCTGCATTCGACACCCCCCGCGCCGCCTACCTGGCGGTCAGCCACGTCAGCCGACTTGGCGAAAGCATCGCTGCCCTGCTGGGCGAACTGGCGGCCTGGAACGACGCCCGCGTCACCCGCCGCACGCTCAACAAGCTCAGCGATCGCGAGCTGGCCGACATCGGCCTGTGCCGCGGCGATATCGAGGCCGTGGCCCGCACCGGCCGCCGCTGAGGCGCGCCCCGCGCCGCCCCAGCGCGGCGCAAACCCATCCTTCGGACATGCGAAAGCCGCGACCGATCCCGGTCGCGGCTTTCCCACCTACGCGAGGTCGGCCAAGGCCGCCTCGCGCCCCCACTTGAAACTCTTACGGCACCAGCTGCGCGGCCTGGGTGGCAACCCAGTTGCTCAGCGGGTCGATCGCCATCAGCTTGGCGCCGGCCGCCTCGACCGCGGTGCCGCCCGAAAGCTCGGCGATGCGCGCCTCGTATTCCGCGGCGCCCAGCTGTGCGATGACCAGCCCCTTGAAGGCGAAGAACCCGAAGACCAGGATCAGCATCGTCTGAACCAGCATCGGCATGCCGCGGCGCACCGAGCGGCGCGGCTGGCGCGTGATCAGGCCGTTCTGCTCCAGCTTCAGGACGTAGCCACGCGACAGCGCTGCGTGGTTGACGGTGATGCGCCGGATGCGGCGCTGAAAGCTCAGGACATTTGCCATGGCTCACTCCAATCTTGAAACGCGGCCCCCACCGGCTTCCATGTCAGAGCTAGGGTCGAATTGGGGCGAAAATGGGGCAAATCGGGCGGCGGGCGCGATTTTGGCCGTATTTCAGCCCGGCTTCGCCATGGTTAGCGTCGTCCAGTCAACAATGTCCTCGCGGCGCACCAGATTGATGCCGGCGCGTGCATAAACCTCGATCACCTCGTCGGCCTGGTGGGTCAGCAGGCCCGACAGAATCGCCCGCCCGCCCGGTGCCAGATTCGCCGCCATCTCCGGCGCCAGCCCGATGAGGGGCGCCTTGAGGATGTTGGCGAAGACCAGGTCGAAAGGGGCGGCCTCGGCCAGCTCGGGGTGCCCGAAGCCCGCCGCCTCGACGCAGCGCACCCGGCCGGTCAGACCGTTGGCGGCAAGGTTCGCCTCGGCCACCTCCACCGCGACCGCGTCGATGTCCGAGGCGATGATCCGCGCGTCATAGACCCGCGCCGCCCCCATCGCCAGAACGGCGGTGCCGCAGCCGATGTCGGCCACCCGGGCGGGGGTGAAGCCGTCCTCCACCAGCCGGTCCAGCGCCCGCAGGCAGCCCAG
>JBPEXR010000040.1:0-3571 GCA_052031355.1 Paracoccaceae bacterium | reverse complement strand
CTGACGGTGGGCATGCCGAAGGCGATCACCGCCGGCACCGGCCTCGATGCCTTTGCCCATTGTGTCGAGGCCTATTGCAGCCCGCACTACCACCCGATGAGCCAGGGCATCGCGCTGGAGGGCATGCGCCTGGTCAAGGAGTATCTGCCGCGCGCCTATGAGAACGGCGAGGACCTGGAGGCGCGGGCGCACATGATGTCGGCCGCCGCAATGGGGGCCACCGCCTTCCAGAAGGGCCTGGGCGCGATCCACGCGCTGAGCCACCCGATCGGGGCGCATCACCACACCCATCACGGCACCACCAACGCCGTCTGCATGCCCGCGGTGCTGCAGTTCAACCGCCCCGCGGTCGAGGAGAAGCTCGCCCGCGCCGCGGATTACCTGGGGATCGAAGGCGGATACGAGGGGTTCTGCGCCTTCGTGGACCGCCTGAACGACCAGCTCGGCATCCCGAAGACGCTGACGGAACTGGGCGTGAAGGACGCCGATCTCGACGTTCTGACCCGCTCGGCCCTGGCCGATCCGTCGGTGGGCGGCAACCCGGTGGAGATGACCTACGAAAATACGCGCAAGCTGTTCGAGGCGGTTCTCTGACAGCCGCTTCGGAACGCGAAAGGCGCGCCCTAAGGCGCGCCTTTTTCGTTTTGCAACAATGCCTTCAGGCGACGTTTTGAAGCGGCGCGCGGGGCGTGACCCCCAGCGCGTGGCAGACGTCGCGCGTGAGCGCCGGCTTGTTGAGCGTGTAGAAATGCAGCTTGTCGACGCCGCCTTCCATCAGGTCCGAGCACAGCTCGGCGCAAAGCGCGGTGGCCAGCAGGTCGCTGCGGTCGTCCCGCTCGGCGGTCTCGAAGGCCTCGCACAGCCAGTCGGGCAGATGCGCGCCGCAGGCCTTGGCGAACTTGCGCGTGCCCTTCCAGTTCTCGATCGGCAGGATGCCCGGCACGATCGGCTTGTCGATGCCCGCCTTGGCGCAGGCGTCGCGGAAGCGGAAGAAGGTCTCGGCCTCGAAGAAGAACTGGGTGATCGCCTCGTCCGCGCCAGCATCGAACTTGCGCTTGAGGTATTCGACATCCGCGCCGGGGCCGCGCGCCTCGGGGTGCGGGTCCGGGTAGGCGCCGACGCGCAGGGTGAACTTGCCGGTCTCCGCCAGCGCCTCGATCAGCTCGATCGAGGAGGTGAAGCCCTCGGGGTGGGGGGTGAAGGCACCGGCGCCCTTGGGCGGATCGCCCCGCAGCGCGACGATATCCTCGACCCCGGCGGCCGCGAAACCCTCGGCGATCTCCAGCGTCTCGGCCCGGCTCGCCTCGACACAGGTCAGATGCGCCGCCACCCGCAGGCCAGAGCTTTTGTGCAGCGTCATCGCCGCCTCGCGCGTCAACTCGCGCGTGGTGCCGCCCGCGCCATAGGTGACCGAGACGAACCGCGGGCCGAGCGGCGCCAGCGATTGCACCGTGTCCCACAGCCGGAAGGACGCGGCCAGGGTTTGCGGCGGGAAGAATTCAAAGCTGATCTCGGGCGCGGACATGGGTGTCTCCTGATGGGTTCCCCGGTTGTAGGCCAAGGCGTTGTGTGAGACAAATTCATAATCTTCAAGAAGATGATGAGCCGCATATGAAAATGCACATCGAGTTTCGCCACCTTCGGTCGATCCGCGCGATCCACGAAGCGGGCGGGCTGGCCCGCGCGGCCGAGATGCTGGGCGTGACGCAATCGGCCCTCAGCCACCAGATCAAGGGGCTGGAGGAACAGGCGGGGGTGGAGCTTTTCGTGCGCCGTTCCAAGCCCTTGCGCCTGTCGGCGGCCGGCCAGCGCCTGCTGCGCGCGGCCGAGAAGGTCCTGCCGGAGATCGAGGCCCTGCAGGCCGAGTTCGGCGGCCTGCGGGAAGGACGCTCGGGGCGGCTGCACATCGCGATCGAATGCCACGCCTGTTTCGAATGGCTCTTCCCGGTGCTGGAGGCCTTCCGCAAGACCTGGCCGGACGTGGACGTGGACATCCGCCCGGGCCTTGCCTTCGACGCCCTGCCGGCGCTGGCCAAGGAGGAGGTGGACGTCGTCATCTCCTCCGACCCGGAGGACCTGGCGGGCATCGCCTTCACGCCGCTGTTCGATTACGCGCCGGTCTTCGTCGCCTCGGCCCAGCACCCGCTGGCGGCGCGCAGCCATATCGAGGCCGAGGATTTTCGCGGCGAGACGCTGATCACCTACCCGGTGGAACGCGCGCGCCTCGACATTTTCAGCCAGCTGCTGACCCCGGCCAAGGTCGAGCCCGCCGCGATCCGGCAGGTGGAGCTGACGGCGGTGATCCTGCTGCTGGTCGCCTCCAACCGGGGCGTATCGGTGCTGCCCGACTGGGTGGTGCGCGAGGTGAAATATTCCTCGGATTACATCACCCGGCCGCTGACCCGGGCGGGGATCACGCGGCGGCTGTATGCCGCCACGCGCGAGGCCGATCTGGCAAAGCCCTTCGTCACCGACCTGATCCGTCTGGCCGGGGAAGAGGCCCGCAGGTTGCAGGCCGCCTGAAAGGGAAGGGCGTCAGAGCGCGGCGAGGTCGCCCGCCATCTGGCGGCCGTCGCGGCCCTCTTTCAGCTCGTAGCTGACGCGCTGGTTGTCGGCCAGCCCCGTCATGCCCGAGCGTTCGACGGCAGAGATATGGACGAAAACGTCCTTGCCGCCATCCTCGGGCGCGATGAAGCCATAGCCTTTGGTGGTGTTGAACCATTTCACGGTGCCGTTGGGCATCTTCCCGTGTCTCCTTCTGTCACTAACCCCGAAAATGCGGGGCCTTCTTCGGGACACGCGCCGCCCGAAACGGGAAATGGCAGATGGCCCATGGCGATGATCGCACGGGATATGTAAAAATCAAGCGAAACGCGCGGGGGCTATTCTGGCCTGTGGCGCGGCGAACGAGGGGGCAAGATGAAGATCTACGGGCTGAAGACCTGCGACAGCTGCCGCAAGGCGGCAAAGGACCTGCCGGGGGCGGTGCTGGTCGACGTGCGCGCCGAAGGCTTGCCGGAGGGGGTTCTGGCGCGCGCGCTGGACCAGTTCGGCGCGGCGCTGGTCAACCGGCGCTCGACCACCTGGCGGCAGTTGGACGAGGGGGAACGGGCGCGCGATCCCGAGGCCTTGCTGAAGGCGCACCCGGCCCTGATGAAGCGCCCGCTGATCGAGGCGGAGGGCAAGCTCTACCTCGGCTGGGGGCCGGAGGTGCGGGCGGACCTGGCGTCCTGAGGCGCCGGGGTCAGGCGGACGCCCGGCCCAGCCCGCGCGCTGCGCCCGGGTGGCGCGCCGCGCGCGGGAAAAGCCAGCGGTCGAGCGACAGCGCACCGCCGCCCTTGGCCAGCAGCACCAGCAGCACGAAAACCCAGAGCAGCCGCTGATCCGCCAGCGGGCTGCCCGGCGCACGGTCGAACCAGGCGCCCAGCGTTTCGGCATGGGCGATGGCGCCGTGGCCATAAAGGTCGGTCAGCGTCTGCACGGCGATGAAGCCGATCATCCCCAGCGCCGCCAGCCGCGTCAGAAGCCCCAGCACGATCATCGCGGGCAGGATGAATTCGGCCCAGGTGCC
>JBPEXR010000004.1:0-3990 GCA_052031355.1 Paracoccaceae bacterium | reverse complement strand
CGCCTCTTCCGCCGCGCGGGCCAGCGCCTTGCGCCCGCCGGCCGAGGCGACCGGCAGCGCGGGGTGATAGATCACCTCGACCCGTCCCTGGCGCGGCTGGGCCAGCACCTGCAGCAGATGCGCGCCGAAGCCCATGTCGCCCCACCAGCCGTAAAGCCGCGGATCGGCGCCCGCCGGGGCGTGATAGGCCAGCGTGACCGGCTGCACCGCCAGGTCCGCGGGCAGCCCCTCGGCCAGGAAGGCCTGGAAGAGCGTGGTCTTGAACGGCAGCACCCGGCGCCCATCGGTCGAGGTGCCTTCAGGGAAGAACAGCAGCTTGTGCCCGGCCCGCAGCCGCGCCTCGAAAAGCGCGGTCTGGCGCTGCGCCTCGCGCCGGTCGCGGTTGATGAAGACGGTGCCCGTGGCCCGCGCCAGCCAGCCGATGCCCGGCCAGCCCGCCACCTCGGCCTTGGAGACGAAGTAGATCCGCTTCTGCGCGTTCAGCGCGAAGATATCCAGCCAGGAGGCATGGTTGGCCACCACCGCGCCGCGCCCGCGCATCGGCCGCCCGCGGGTGGTGCGGCGGATGCCCATGACCAGGAAAGCGCCGCGGCAGACCGCCTGGGTGATGAAGGGCGTCACCGGGCGGCGCAGGCCGAAGATCGGGCGCTCGATGAGGCGCAGCGCCAGCATCACCGCCAGCCCGCCGAAAACCAGCACGCCCAGCACCAGCGCCCGGGCCAGCGCCAGCGTCCAGCCAAAGGGGCCCGGCGCCGGCGTGGTGGGCGGGGCGGCGTCGTTCCAGGTCTGGATCACCCCTGGCGGTCCCTCTGGTACAGCTGGCTCTGCCGCGCGTTCATCCGCGCGGTGTCCATGACGAGGCAGACATCGACGGTGTTGAAATCGCGGTCGATGAAGGCCCCCTCGCCCACGCAGCCGCCCAGCCGCAGGTAGGCCTTGATCAGCGCCGGGATCTGCAGCATCGCCTGCCGCCGGTCCACCGCCTCGGGCGGGCAGAGGTCCATCGGCGTCGCCCCCGGCCCATGCGCCCGCACCCGCAACTCCGGCGGGGCGAGGTGGCGCTGGTGCAGAAGCGACAGGGGCTGGGCCAGCGCCTGCGGGTCGGTGCCATGGAAGGAGGCAACGCCGAAGAGGATCTCGGCCCGGCTGCGCTGCACGTAGTCCGCAAGCCCCGTCCAGAGGTGGTACATCGCCGTGCCGCCGCGGTAGTCGCGGTGCAGGCAGGAGCGCCCCAACTCCAACAACCGCCGGCCCGAACGTTTCAGCGGCCCGAGGTCATATTCGTCTTCCGAGTAGAACTGCCCGATCTGCCGCGCGCGGGTGCAATCCAGCAGCCGGTAGACGCCGACGACCGGGTTCAGCCCCTGGCGGGCGCGCATCTCGTCGCGCAGGATCATGTGGTCGAAGTGGTCGTCGAAGCGGTCCCGCTCCAGCCGCGCGGCATGGTCGACCATGTCGCCGCCGGCGCCCAGTTCCTCGACGAAGACCTCGTAGCGCAACCGCTGGGCGTCGCGCAAATCATCCCCGTCCCGCGCCAGGCGGGTGGTGAAATGCGGCGCGCGCGAGGGCATGTTCATAGGACCGTCCCGGGTTTTGCCCCGCTTCTAGGCAAGAGGCGCCGGCTTGGCAATATCCGCGGGCCGCGCGGGGGCGCGGGGCACCTGCCCCTTTGCGTTCCCGATGCGCACTCGGGCCGGACTTGCCGGGCGCGAGAGCACAGCCTATCGTGGTAACCAGCCGTTAACCCGCCACCTGCAGATTCATGCGAAAGTGATTTTCAGGAAGCCTGTCTTGCCCGCCCCGGCCGCAAGTTCCCAAGTCCCATGTCGCGCGCGCTCAGCCCGCCGGACCGTCCCCCGGGTCCGTCACCCATTGCAGGGTGATCCGCTCGCCCTCGATCACCCTCTTGCCCGCCTCGCGGAAGTTGATCGTGATCTTGCCGCCGATGTTGGATTGCACCTGCCCGACGCCCCAATCGGCGCGGTCCGGGTGGCGGACCAGCATGCCCGGCTCCAGCAAGCTGTTCAGATCACTCATGTTTCACCATATCGGGGGTTTCGTCTTGCCGCATGATACACTCGATCTGGCGGCGCTGATAGCCTCGCGCCTGTGCCACGACCTCGTCAGCCCGGTGGGCGCGATCGACAACGGGCTGGAGTTGCTGGAGCTCTCGGGCGCCGCGCCGCAGGGGCCGGAGATGTCGCTGATCTCGGCCTCCTGCCAGAACGCCCGCGCGCGGCTGCGCTTCTTCCGCCTTGCCTTCGGCCATGCCGGCGCGGGGCAGATGGTCTCGGCCCGCGAGGCGGCGGAGATCCTGCACGACTGGGGCGAAGCGCGGCTGCGCTGCAGCTGGCCCGCCGGGGTGGACGCGCCGCGGCAGGAGGCGCAGCTGGTCTTCCTTGCCGCGCTTTGCCTGGAGCGGGCCCTGCCCCGCGGCGGCGAGATCGAGATTGCCGCCTCCCCCGGCGGCTGGCGCCTGTCCTGCGGCGCCGCGCTGCCGCAGGGCCATGCGGCCTGGGACTGGATGGCGGCCCATGCGGAGGCGCCGGAGGCCGCGCCGGCGCAGTTGCAACCGGCGGAGGTGCAATTTGCCCTGCTGCCGGTCATGGCCGCCCGCCGCGGCCTGACGCTGCGGCTGGAGCATGGCCCGCCGGGCAAGATCCATCTGGCGCGGGACTGAAGCCGGCGCCGAGAAACGCCCTTAGCCTCGGGTCGTGCCGTCCCCGGTCACGAGGTACTTGAAGGAGGTCAGCTGCGCCGCCCCCACCGGGCCGCGCGCATGCAGCTTGCCGGTGGCGATGCCGATCTCCGCCCCCATGCCGAACTCGCCCCCGTCGGCGAACTGGGTGGAGGCGTTCTGCATCAGGATGGCGCTGTCGAGGCGGGTGAAGAACCGCTCGGCCGCGGCGGCATCCTCGGTCAGGATGCAATCGGTATGGCCCGAGCCATAGGTGCGGATATGCGCGATCGCCGCGTCGATGTCGGGCACCACCCGCGCGGCGATGATGCTGTCGAGGTATTCGCGCCCCCAGTCCTCTTCCTCCGCCGGAGTTACCCCGGCGATCTTCTGCAGCTGCGCGTCGCCGCGCACCTCGACCCCGGCTTCCAGCAGCGCGCGCACGACGCCCTGGCCCAGCGTCTCCACCACGCTTTCGTGGATCAGCAGGCATTCGGCCGCGCCGCAGATCCCGGTGCGCCGGGTCTTGGCGTTCAGGACCACGTTCAGCGCCTTCACCGGGTCGGCCGCCGCGTCGAGGTAGACATGCACGATGCCCTCGAGGTGGGCAAAGACCGGCACCCGCGCCTCGCGCTGCACCAGCCCGACCAGGCCCTTGCCGCCGCGCGGCACGATCACGTCGATATGCGCGGTCATCTGCAGCATGTGCGCCACCGCGGCGCGGTCGCGCGTCGGCACCAGCTGGATCGCCGCTTCGGGCAGATCGGCGGCGCGCAGCCCGGCCAGCAGGCATTCGTGGATCGCCCGGGCGCTGTGCAGGCTTTCCGAGCCGCCGCGCAGGATCACCGCGTTGCCGGCCTTGAGGCACAGCGCCCCGGCATCGGCGGTGACATTGGGGCGCGATTCGTAGATCACCCCGATGACGCCCAGCGGCGTGCGCACGCGGCGGATGTGCAGCCCGCTGGGCTGGTCCCATTCGGCGATCACCTCGCCCACCGGATCGTCCTGGGCGGCGACGGCGCGCAGGCCCTCGCAGATGGCGCCGATGCGCGCCTCGTCCAGCATCAGGCGGTCCAGCATCGCGGGCGAAAGGCCCTTCTCGCGCCCGAAGGCCATGTCCTTCTCGTTGGCGGCGGCGATCTGCGCGCGGGCGGACCAGACTTCCTCGGCCGCGACTTCCAGCGCCCGGCGCTTTGCCTCGGGGGCGGCGCAGGCCAGTTCCGCCGCGGCGGCGCGGGCACGGGCGCCCATCTCGTCCATGATGGCGGCGATATTCTCCAGATCTTTCATCCCAGCACCTCTTCCCCGGGGCC
>JBPEXR010000399.1:0-7816 GCA_052031355.1 Paracoccaceae bacterium | reverse complement strand
TCGAGGCCGTTGGTCCCGCCGTCGATGCCGCTGACCTCGCCCTCGACCCGGAACCGCTCGGCCCCGCCCAGAAGGTTGCGGTGCAGCCAGAAGGCCGAGACGCGCCCGCCCTCGTCGGAGGTCACTTCCAGCCCCAGGCCGAAGCGGCGGGGCTTTTCCTCGACCACCTGCGCGGTGATGTCGAGGCTGGCGTCGGGGCCTGCCCGCTCCGCCTCGTTCAGCGCGACCGAGCGGAAGGCGCCGCTGCGGCGCAGGCGGGCGGCGGCACGCTCGACCTCCTCGGGGGTGAAGACGGCGCCGCGCGGCAGGCCGGCGATGGCGCGGATGCGTTCGGTCCGCACGTCCTCGTTCCCGCTGACGATCAGCCGCCCGAAGGTCATGCGCCGCCCCGGGTCGAGCCGCAGCGCAACGTTCAGCAGCGCTTCGGCGTGGCGCGCGGTGATCTGCTGCGAGGCGAGCTGCGCCTTGGCATGCCCGGCGCCGCGCCAGGCGCCGATGCCGTCCTCGACCGCGTCCTTGATCCGCTCGGCCTGCGCCACCTCGCCGGGGGCGAAGGTATTCTCGATCTCGGCGCCCGCGGGCAGGGGGGCGATCTGCGCCTGCCCGAAGCGGAAGCGTTTGCCCAGGTCCACCCGGATCGCGATGCGCGAGACCTGCGCCGGGCTGGAGAAGGGCGCGATCTGCGCCGCCTCGCGTCCGTCGAGCTGGATCGAGATGGCCGGCCCGTAGTACCCCTCGCCGTAGAGCACGGCCAGCAGGCGGCGATAGTCGGCCTGCGCGGCGGCGACGAGGTCCTCGGGCGCAGTGCGCTTGGACTTGATCGCCTCGCGCACTGCCGAGGCGGCGCGCAGGTCGTCGCGGAACTCCTCGTCCGCGCCAGGGGCCGAAAGCGTGAACTCCGCCGCCAGCGCCGGCAGGCCGCCCGCGAGGCCCAGCGCCAGGGCCAGCCCGCCCAGGGCCCGCCGCATCATCCGCCCGGCGGTGCCCCGTTGCGGGGCGGTCGCGTGCGGCGCAGGGCGCGGGGCGTGTCGGCGGCGGGTCGGCTGGGCGGTCTTCTGCATCATGGCGGGCCTTCGGTCTGCGCGTGCGGAAGGGACAGCCCGGGGCCGGCCCCATATCACCTAGGGGGATGGGCGCCGCTTATGCAAGCGCCGTCAACTCACATTTGCGCAGGCGGGCCAGCGCGGGGGTGGCACGAGGGCTGCGCGGGGGTCGCGCGGGGATCGCGCAAAGGCCGCACAGCGGCCGTGCGGGGCGCGGGGGCCGATCTGCCTTCCAAGCCCGGGGCCTTGCCCTTAGGGTGACTGCAGGCTTCGGCCGCACGAACGAGGGGACGGGACATGGGCGACATCGTACGCATCGAGAACCTGCGCAAGACTTACGATTCGGGGTTCGAGGCGCTGAAAGGCGTCAGCCTGGACATCCGCGAGGGCGAGATCCTGGCCCTGCTGGGTCCCAACGGCGCGGGCAAGACGACCCTCATCTCGACCGTCTGCGGCATCACCCGGCCCAGCGGCGGGCGGGTGACCGTGGGCGGGCACGACATCATCACCGGCTACCGCGGCGCACGGTCGCTGATCGGCCTGGTGCCGCAGGAAATCTCGCTGGAGCCGTTCGAGCGGGTCCTCAACACGGTGCGCTTCTCGCGCGGACTTTTCGGCGGGGGGCGCAATGACGCCTACCTCGAACAGCTGCTGCGGCGGCTGTCGCTCTGGGACAAGCGCGACGCCCGGATCATGGAGCTGTCGGGCGGCATGAAGCGCCGGGTGCTGATCGCCAAGGCGCTGAGCCATGAGCCGCGGGTCCTGTTCCTGGACGAGCCGACGGCCGGCGTCGACGTGGAACTGCGCAAGGACATGTGGGAAACCGTGCGGGAGCTGCAGGCCGATGGCGTCACCATCATCCTGACCACGCATTACATCGAGGAGGCGGAGGCCATCGCCGACCGCGTCGGCGTGATCTCCCGCGGGGAGCTGATGCTGGTGGAGCCGACGGAGGAGCTGATGCGCCGCATGGGGCAGAAGCAGCTGATCGTCGAGTTGCAGGAGCCTGTTGACCGTCTGCCGCCCGCCCTGGAGGGTCAGCCGCTGGAGGTGGTGCAGGAGGGGCACGCGCTGCGCTACACCTACGACACCCAGGGCGACCGGACGGGCATCACCGCGCTGCTGACGCAGCTCAGCGCGGCGGGGCTGCAACTGCGGGACCTGCAGACGCGGCAAAGCAGCCTGGAGGATATCTTCGTCGGCCTGGTCAACGACCGCGGCGCGGCGTCCGAAGAAGGAGACGCGGCATGAACTGGCCCGCCATCGCCGCCATCTACAAGTTCGAGATGGCACGCTTCTTCCGCACGCTGCTGCAAAGCTTCGTCTCGCCCGTCATCTCCACCTCGCTGTATTTCGTCGTCTTCGGCGCTGCAATCGGCAGCCGTATCGACCAGGTGGACGGCGTCAGCTACGGCGCCTTCATCGTGCCCGGGCTGATCATGCTGTCGGTGATGACGCAGGCGATCAGCAACGCCAGCTTCGGCATCTACTTCCCGAAGTTCATCGGCACGATCTACGAATTGCTCTCGGCCCCCGTGAACTTCCTGGAGATCGTCGTCGGCTATGTCGGCGCGGCGGCCACCAAGGCGCTGTTCATCGGGGTGGTGATCCTGGCCACCTCGGCGCTGTTCGTGGACCTGTCGATCGCGCATCCCTTGGCCATGGTGCTGTTCCTGGTGCTGACCTGCGTCAGCTTCGCGCTGTTCGGGTTCATCATCGGCATCTGGGCGCAGAACTTCGAGCAGTTGCAGCTGATCCCGCTGCTGGTGGTGACGCCCCTGGTGTTCCTGGGCGGGTCCTTCTACTCGATCTCCATGCTGCCGCCGATCTGGCAGACGATCACCTACTTCAACCCGGTGGTCTACCTGATCTCCGGGTTCCGCTGGGCCTTCTTCGGGCTGGCGGACGTGCCGATCTTCTGGTCGCTGCTGGCCATCGGCGGCTTCACGCTGCTTTGCGTGGCGATCATCGGCTGGATCTTCCGCACCGGCTGGCGCATCCGCAGTTGAGGCGTGCCGGGCCCGGGCCGCGTGCAGGGACGCAAGCAGGGGCGCAAACGGGGAGCGAAGACGTGGAGCGAAGACGGGGGGCGCCTTGTGCATGGGGGACCGGCGCTCTACATCGGTGCGCATGATGTCCCGTATCCCGTTCCTCAAGCGGCGGCCCCAGGTGGCCGTCGTTCGCCTGTCCGGCGTCATCGGCGCCAGTGGCCGCGGCACGCTGAACGATGCCGCCCTCGCCCCCGTGCTGGAGCGCGCGTTCAAGCGCGGCAAGCCGGCGGCGGTGGCGCTGATCATCAACTCGCCCGGCGGCTCGCCGGTGCAATCCTCGCTGATCGGCGCCCGCATCCGCCGCCTGGCCGAGGAACACGGGGTCCCCGTGCTGGCCTTCGTCGAGGATGTCGCCGCCTCGGGCGGCTACTGGCTGGCGGCGGCGGCGGACGAGATCTACGCCGACGAAGGTTCGATCCTGGGCTCGATCGGCGTCATCTCCGCCGGCTTCGGCGCGCAGGTTTTCCTGGCGCGCCAGGGGATCGAGCGGCGCGTGCACACCGCCGGCAAGTCGAAGATGATGCTCGACCCCTTCCGCGAGGAGAAACCCGAGGATGTCGCCCGCCTGCGCGCGATCCTGGAGCAGATGCACGGCATCTTCATCAGCTTCGTGCGCGAGCGGCGCGGCGCCAAGCTGGCGCAGGACCCGGACATCTTCACCGGCGAGGTCTGGCTGGCGCAGCGCGCCAAGGAACTGGGTCTGATCGACGAGATCGGCCACGCGCTGCCGGTCCTGCACCAGCGGTTCGGCAAGAAGGTGCGGCTGCGCAGCTACGCCGTGCGGCGGCCGCTGCTGCGCCGCTTCGGCGCGGCGCTGCTGGGCGATGCGCTGGGCGCAATCGAGGAGCGGGCCGAATACGCCCGCTTTGGACTGTAGCGTGATCGCCAAGATCGTTCTTCTGTTCCTGGTGTTCATGGCGGTGCTCGCCATGTTCGGGCGGCTGCGCTTCCCGGGCCAGAAATTCATTCAATCGAAGCGCTGCCCCCGTTGCGGGCGGCTGCGGATCGGCAAGGGCCCGTGCCCTTGTGAAAAAGGAGGCAAGCCATGACGGTCTGGCTGATGGCCGGCCTGGGGCTGGTGATCCTGCTGCTGGCCGGCGACGCGCTGGTCAAGGGCGCGGTGAACCTGAGCCTGCGCGCCGGCATCCCGGCGCTGATCGTGTCGCTGACGATCGTGGCCTTCGGCACCTCGGCGCCCGAGCTGCTGATCGCGATCTACGCGCTGCTCGAGGGCGTTCCGGGGCTGGCGCTGGGCAACGTCGTCGGCTCCAATACGGCCAACGTGCTGCTGGTGCTGGGCGTGCCGGCGCTGATCTCACGTCTGCACACCAGCGAATGCAGCACCCGCAAGACCTACATGCAGATGCTGGGCGCCTCGGTGCTGTTCATCGCGCTGGCGATGTTCGGCACCTTCACCTGGGTTTCGGGCCTTGTCCTGCTGGGGGCGCTGGCGCTGATCCTGTGGGACATGGGCCGCGAGGCGCGCGACCACCGGCGCGAGGCGAAGGCCGACGAGGCCGCGGCCCTCGCCGCCGCCGAAACCCCCGAGGACGTGGAGGGGGCCGACCCCGACATGCCGGGCTGGAAGATCGCGCTCTACCTCGTGCTGGGGATCGTCGGCCTGCCGCTCGGCTCGGACCTGCTGGTGGACAACGCGACGGTCATCGCGCGCAGCTACGACGTCCCCGACAGCGTGATCGGCCTGACGCTGATCGCCGTCGGCACCTCGCTGCCCGAACTGGCGACCACGGTGATGGCGGCGATCCGGCGGCAAGCCGACGTGGCGCTGGGCAATGTCATCGGCTCGAACGTCTTCAACCTGCTGGCGATCATCGGCGTTGCCTCCTTCATCGGCCCGGTGCCGGTGGCGCGCGAATTCGTGACCTTCGATCTGTGGGTGATGCTGGCCGCCTCGCTGGTGCTTGCGCCCTTCGTCTTCCGCGGCTGGAACCTGACGCGCCGCTGGGGCATCGCCTTCACCGCGCTTTACGGCCTTTACGTCTGGATCCTGATCGGCTGAGGAGGGGGTGATGCGCGCATTGGTAACCGGGGCCGGGCGGCGGCTGGGACGCGCGATGGCGCTCTACCTCGGCCAACGCGGCTTCGACGTGGCGGTGCACTACGCCTCCAGCGCCGCCGAGGCCGAGGGGGTGGCGGAAGAGATCCGCGCCATGGGCCGCCGCGCCGCGACGCTGCAGGCCGACCTGTTGGAGGATGCCCAGACCGAGGCGCTTCTGCCGCGGGCCGCCGAGGCGCTGAGCGGCGAGGTGACCTGCCTTGTGAACAACGCCTCCATCTTCGAATACGACCGGCTGGAGACCGCGACGCGCACCGGCTGGGACCGGCACATGCAAAGCAACCTGCGCGCGCCCTTCGTGCTGATGCAGGCCATGGCCGCGCAGGACCTGAAGCCGGACACAGACGCGCGGGGCGAGCCGCTGGCCCGCGGGCTGGTCATCAACATGGTCGATCAGCGCCTGCGCAAGCTGACGCCTGAATTCATGACCTACACGCTGGCCAAATCCGCCCTCTGGACGCTGACGCAGACCGCCGCCCGCGGGTTGGCCCCGCGCATCCGGGTGAACGCCATCGGCCCCGGCCCGACGCTTCAGGGGGCGAACCAATCGGAGGCGCATTTCGCCCATCAGCGGCGGAACACCGTGCTGCAGCGCGGCTCCAACCCCGAGGATATCTGCGCCGCTCTGGGCTACTTCCTCGACGCGCCGGGGGTGACCGGGCAGATGCTTTGCGTCGACGGCGGCCAGCACCTGGCCTGGCGGACCCCGGATATCCAGGATTAAAGCGCTTTGGAGGGGACGCTGCGGCAACTTGTGCACGTATCACAGGCCCCTCACAAACCCGTTACGAAAACCCTAATGATTTCATAGTTCTGCAGCCGCGCAGAAAAAAT
This sequence comes from Paracoccaceae bacterium, assembly GCA_052031355.1. Lineage (GTDB taxonomy): Bacteria > Pseudomonadota > Alphaproteobacteria > Rhodobacterales > Rhodobacteraceae > JBPEXR01. Next base: position 1,811 of record JBPEXR010000399.1, on the reverse strand, counting down.
ATAACGCGAAATCAATAAGTTAAATAACTGCCTAAATTTTAGGCAACTCAACGAATGGCTAGTGAAACAAGGGAAATTTCCGGATGCCCGAAAGTTATCGGCAGAGTTGTCCACAGCTTCCGTGGAAAGCTTTCCTCTTGCCCCAGGCTAGTTAACTTTGCAGCCACGAGGCGAGAATCGCGAATCTGTCACGAAGTAGGCAACGCCGCACCCCATGGATGAGTTCCCGAAAAAAAACACAGCCGGCGAAAAAACCGGCGCGGCGGTCATTCGCGGCTACTGCCGGACCCTGCCGGAGCGGCCGGGCGTCTACCGCATGCTCGATGCCCAGGCGCGGGTTCTCTACGTCGGCAAGGCGCGGAACCTGAAGGCTCGTGTGTCGAACTATGCCCGGCCGACCGGGCATTCGGCACGCATCGCGCGCATGATCCGCGAGACCGCCTCGATGATGTTCCTGACCACCAAGACGGAAACCGAGGCGCTGCTGCTGGAGCAGAACCTGATCAAGCAGCTGAAGCCGCGCTACAACGTGCTGCTGCGCGACGACAAGAGCTTTCCGAACATCCTGGTCACCAGCGACCACCCCTTTCCGCAGATCAAGAAGCACCGCGGCGCGAAGAAGGAAAAGGGCGCCTACTTCGGCCCCTTCGCCAGCGCCGGGGCGGTCAACCGCACGCTGACGCAGTTGCAGCGGGTCTTCTTGCTGCGCAACTGCACCGACTCCATGTTCGAAAGCCGCACGCGGCCCTGTTTGCTCTACCAGATCAAGCGCTGTTCGGGGCCCTGCGTGGGCCATATCTCCGAGGCGGATTACGCCGCCTCCGTCCGCGACGCGGAGCGGTTTCTTTCGGGCAAGTCCACCCGCATCCAGGAAACGCTGGCCGAGGAGATGCAGCAGGCCTCCGAGGCGATGGAGTTCGAGCGCGCCGCCGCCCTGCGCGACCGCATCCGCGCGCTGACGCAGGTGCAAAGCGCGCAGGGCATCAACCCGCGCGGGGTGGCCGAGGCCGACATCATCGCCCTGCACATGGAGGGCGGGCAGGCCTGCGTGCAGGTTTTCTTCATCCGCGCCAACCAGAACTGGGGCAACCGGGATTTCTACCCCCGCATCAGCCCCGACATGTCCCCGGCGGAGGTGCTGGAGGGCTTCATCGGCCAGTTCTACGACAACAAGGAGCCGCCGCGCCTGTTGCTGCTGTCCGACCCGATCGAGGAGCCGGCCCTGATGGAAGAGGCGCTTTCCGGCAAGCTGGGCCGGCGGGTGGAGATCGCCGTCCCCCAGCGCGGCGAGAAGGCCGAGCTGGTCAGCGGCGCCGCACGCAACGCCCGCGAGAGCCTGGCCCGCCGCATGGCCGAGACCGCGACCCAGGCCAAGCTGCTGCGCGGCCTGGCCGAGGCGTTCGAGCTGGACGCCCCGCCGCAGCGTGTCGAGGTCTACGACAACAGCCACATCCAGGGCAGCCACGCGGTGGGTGCGATGATCGTCGCCGGGCCGGAAGGCTTCATGAAAAGCCAGTACCGCAAGTTCAACATCCGCGGCGAGGAGCTGACCCCGGGCGATGACTTCGGGATGATGAAGGAGGTGTTGACCCGCCGCTTCAAACGCCTGCTGAAGGAGGACCCGGACCGCGAGAAGGGGCTGTGGCCGGACCTTCTGCTGATCGACGGCGGCGCCGGGCAGGTCTCGGCGGTGGCGGAGATCATGCGCGCCCACGGGGTCGAGGACATCCCGATGGTCGGCGTGGCCAAGGGCGTGGACCGCGACGCCGGCAAGGAAGAGTTTCACCGCCCCGGCCGCCGCCCCTTCGCGC
>JBPEXR010000398.1:0-2643 GCA_052031355.1 Paracoccaceae bacterium | reverse complement strand
CGCACCCGGCGCCAGTGGCCGTATTCGGCGGTAATCTCCAGCGGCATGTCGCGGCGCTTGAAGACCCAGTCGATGCGGTGGGTCAGCGAGGGGCCGCGCCTCACGTTGCCCTCGGCCGCCTTCATCGAGACGAAGCGCGGTAGCGGCAGGTTGGTGACCGGTCCGCGCTCGGGCGCTTGCTGCGCCGCGGCGAAGGCCGGCAGCATGGCGGCGGCCAGCAGCGCCGCCACCGCGGCGCGGGCGCGCGCGCCGCCGCGCCGTGGCGGGCGCGCCGGGTCGCTGCCGCGCCGAACCAGGGGCCTGAACAGGCTGTATGTCATTGGGTTCCGTGACCGCTCGATCGTTTTTGCCGGCCGGGTTCTTGTGCCCGCCCGTCTTCTGGCCCACTGTGCCCCAAAAGCCGCGAACAAGGAAGCCGAGGAGGGCCGCAATGGCATCGAAACGTCTGAGTGTTGTCGTGACGCGACGCTTGCCGGAGGCCGTGGAAACCCGGTTGATGGAATTGTTCGACGTCCGCCTGCGCGAGGACGATCGCCCCATGACCCGCGAAGAGCTGGTCGCCGCCGTGGCCGATGCCGACGTCCTTGTGCCCACGGTCACCGACACGATCGACGCCGGGCTGATCGGCCAGGCCGGCCCGCGGCTGAAGCTGATCGCCTCTTTCGGGGCGGGGGTGGACCATATCGACGTCGCCACCGCTCGGCAGCGCGGCATCCTTGTCTCCAACACCCCCGGCGTGGTGACGGAGGATACCGCCGACATGACGATGGCCCTGATGCTGGCGGTCACCCGCCGCATCCCCGAGGGTCTGTCGCTGATGCAGAACGGCGAATGGCAGGGCTGGGCGCCCACCGCGCTGCTGGGCGGCCGGCTGGGAGGGCGGCGGCTGGGCATCCTGGGCATGGGCCGCATCGGCCAGGCGGTGGCGCGCCGTGCCCGTGCCTTCGGCATGCAGATCCACTATCACAACCGTCGGCGCCTGCGCCCCGAGACCGAGGCCGAGCTGGAGGCGACCTACTGGGAAAGCCTCGACCAGATGGTGGCGCGGATGGACATCGTCTCGGTCAACTGCCCGCATACGCCCTCGACCTTCCACCTGCTGAACGCGCGCCGGCTGAAACTGATGAAACCCGACGCGGTGATCGTGAACACCTCCCGCGGGGAGGTCATCGACGAGAACGCGCTGACGCGGATGCTGCGCGCGGGCGAGCTGGCGGGCGCCGGCCTCGACGTCTACGAGCATGGCACCGACGTGAACCCGCGGCTGCGCGCGCTGCCCAACGTGGTGCTGCTGCCGCACATGGGTTCGGCCACGCGGGAGGGCCGCAACGAGATGGGCGAGAAGGTGATCATCAACATCAAGACCTTCGCCGACGGGCACCGCCCGCCGGACCAGGTGGTCCCCTCGATGCTCTGACACACGCGCGCGGCGCGGGGCCAGCCAGCCCCGCGCCGCTTGGTTTTCGGGGGCCGCCCCGCCGCGCCCCCACCGCAGGGAGGATGCCGCATGCGCCAGTTCTTGAAATCGTTCGTCCACGCCGGGGCGCTGGCCCTTGCGGTGGGTGCGCTGGGTGCGCTGGGCGCGCTGGGCAGTTCCGGCGCCGCGCTGGCACAGCAGGCCGCCGATGCGGTCGCGCCCGAGGGGCAGGGGGCGGGCAGCGCCTTCTCCGGCCTTGGCCCCGCCGCGCAGGCGGCGCTGCAGGCCAAGGCGGAAGGCCGGCCCGTTCGCGCAGAAGACTGGATGGTCGTCGCCGCCCATCCCGCGGCGGTCGAGGCGGGGGCCGAGGTTCTGCGCGCCGGTGGCACCGCCGCCGATGCGATGGTCGCCGTGCAGGCGGTGCTGGGGTTGGTGGAGCCGCAAAGCTCGGGCCTTGGGGGCGGCGCCTTTCTTGTCTGGCACGACGGCGCCACCGGGCAGATCACCACCCTCGACGGGCGGGAGACGGCGCCGTTGGCGGCCACGCCGCGCCTCTTCCAGGACGCCGAAGGCGCGCCGCTGCAGTTCTTCGACGCGGTGGTGGGCGGGCGTTCGGTCGGCACGCCGGGCACCCCGGCGCTGCTGGAGGACGCGCACCGCCGCTGGGGCCGCCGCGACTGGGCCGGCCTCTTCGCCCCGGCGATCGAGATGGCCGAGCGCGGCTTTCCCGTCTCCGCCCGGCTGGCGCAATCGGTCGCCCGGGATGCCGAGCGGCTGGGCCGCCACGCCGCCACCGCGGCGTACTTCCTGCCGGGTGGCGCGCCGCTGGCCGAGGGCGCGCTTCTGCGCAACCCCGCCTATGCGGACACGCTGCGCCGCCTCGCGGCACTGGGCGCGCGCGCGGGCTTCTACACCGGGCCCGTCGCGCAGGACATCGTCGCCGCGGTCCGCAGCCACCCCGGCAACCCGGGCGTGCTGGCGCTGGAGGACCTGGCGCTTTACGCGGTGAAGGAACGCCCGGCGGTCTGCGCCCCCTACCGCGGGCACGAGGTCTGCGGCATGGGGCCGCCCTCCTCGGGGGCGCTGACGGTGGGGCAGATCCTGGGCATGCTGTCGCAGTTCGACCTTGCCGCCATGGGCCCCGAGGCGCCGGAGGCCTGGCGGCTGATCGGCGATGCCTCGCGCCTCGCCTTCGCCGACCGCGGGCTCTACATGGCCGACAGCGA
>JBPEXR010000397.1:0-1576 GCA_052031355.1 Paracoccaceae bacterium | reverse complement strand
CACCCGGGCCGCAAGGAACTGGTCTCGGGCTATGTGCTGCATGATTTCGCCAAGGCGGACGAGGCCTGGCTGGACGATCTGCTGCGCGGCATTGCCGATGGCGCGCCGAAGCTGGCGGCCGGGGATGCGGCGGGGTTCAGCAATGCCGTCGCCTTGCGGCGGGCGCCCCAGGGCACTGCAGGCGACGCGGGCGGCGCCAAGCCGGCGAAGGCCGCCAAGGCGGGCAAGCCCGGCGCCAGCGCCACCGAGGCCACCGGAGGCGCCGAGAAGACAGCGCAAGCCGCCCCTGCCCCCGCGCCCGACACCCGCAGCGCGCTGCAGCGACTGGCGGACAAGTTCCGCTAGAAGGGGCGCGGCGCGGCGCTAGGTTACCCGGGGGAGGTGCGGCATGGAGAAAGACCCGCAGATCAACGTCCTGGGCGGCCCGCTGGAGGCATGCTCCACCGCGCCGCTGACCGGCTTCTTCCGCGACGGCCATTGCAACACCTGCGTCGAGGATCGCGGCGTGCACACCGTCTGCGCCGTGATGACGGCCGAGTTCCTGGCCTTCTCGAAGTACGTCGGCAACGATCTGTCCACCCCGCGGCCGGAGCTGGCCTTCCCCGGCCTGCGCCCCGGCGACCGCTGGTGCCTTTGCGCGGCGCGGTTCCTGCAGGCGCATGACGAGGGCTGCGCGCCAAAAGTGCACCTGGAGGCGACGCACCGCCGCACGCTGGACATCGTTCCCGCCCGGGTGCTGGAGCAGCACGCGGTCCGCGCGGATTGAGCCGCGGGTCCGTCTGATGCGTGCCAGGCCGGTCCGCCTGACCCTCAGGCGCGGCGCGCGGCGGGCGGGCTCGACGCCTCCGCCTCTGCCTCCGCCGCTGGGGGTTCGGACGGCGCGCCGCGGTCCATCAGCTCTTCAATGAAGACCGACAGAAGCTGCGCCCGCCCGCTGACCCCTGCCTTGCGGTAGATCGCCGCCGTCTGCGCCTTCACGGTGCCGGCGCTGGTGCCGCGCAGGGCGGCGATCTCGTCCAGCGACAGGCCCTTGACCGCGAATAGCCCCACGTCCCGTTCGGCCGGGGTGAGGCCCCAGCGGGTGAAATGCATCTCCACCAGCTCGTGGAAGGCGGCGGAGGCCAGCTTCAGCCGCGCTTCCGCCAGGGCCTGGGCGCGCAGGGCGCGGCGCAGCAACATGGCGCTGCTGACCACGCCCAGGATCAGGCCCAGCGCGGCCAGGATCTCGATGCTTTCGTGCAGGCGCCAGTCCAGGATCACCGGCAGGCCCAGCAGCGGCAGCGCCAGGTCGGCGACGAAGAACAGGGCCGAGGCGAACTGCAGCGCCAGGATGGCGCCGACGATCCAGGGGCGCGTCATGCCGGCGCGCCGCGATCAGTCATCGCCCTCGCCTTCGCTTTCGGATTCGCTCTCGCTTTCGGACTCGCCGCTCTCGCTCTCGGATTCGCTCTCGCTTTCGGATTCGCCGCCCTCGCTCTCCGACTCGCTTTCGCTTTCGGACCCGCCGCCCTCGCCCTCGGATTCGCTTTCGCTCTCGCTCTCCGCTTCGCTCTCGCCGCCGTCGTCGCCCCCGTCA
>JBPEXR010000396.1:0-1828 GCA_052031355.1 Paracoccaceae bacterium | reverse complement strand
TCCCAATAGGGTTTCATGAAGGCGGCGAAGTAGAGCTGGCGCAGCATCGTCTGGGCGAAATCGCCGTTCGGCCGCTCGCAGAGCAGCAGGTTGCGATACTCGCGGTCGCTGCGCAGGTAGGCCAGGTCATCCTCGTCGCGGCCGCGGCCCTCGACCTTGCCGGCATAGTCGTAAAGGGTGCGCGCCGTGCCGATCACGTCCAGCCCCATGTTGGGCAGGGCCAGGTCCTCTTCCAGCATCGGCGCATGGCCGCACCATTCGGACAGGCGGTGGCCCAGCACCAGGTGGTCGTCGGCCAGCTCCAGTAGCGCGTCGAACAACGGCATCACATGTGCCCCACTTCGTCCGGGATCTCGTAGAAGGTCGGGTGGCGATAGATCTTCTCGGCCGTCGGGTCGAAGTTCTCTGCCGCCTGGTCCGGATCGCTGGCGACGATCTGCGAGGACCGCACGACCCAGATCGACTGCCCCTCGCCGCGGCGCGTGTAGACATCGCGCGCGGCGTTCAGGGCCATCGTCTCGTCGGCGGCGTGCAGGCTGCCGACATGCTTGTGGGCCAGCCCGTTGCGGGGCCGGATGAACACTTCCCAAAGGGGGATTTCGCCGCTCATGGCAGTCTCCTGTTGTCTCGTATCACTCGGCCGCGACGGCCTTGGCGCGGCGCTTCTCGGCATGGGCCAGCGCCGCCTCGCGCACCCAGGCGCCGTCGTCCCAGGCCTTGCGGCGGGCGGCGACGCGGTCGCGTGCCATCGGACCGTGGCCCTTGACGACGCGCCAGAACTCGTCCCAGTCGATCGGCCCGTGGTCGTAGCCGCCCTTCTCCTCGTTCCACTTCAGGTCCGGGTCCGGGATCGTCAGGCCCAGGTATTCCGCCTGCGGAACGGTGGCGTCGATGAACTTCTGGCGCAGCTCGTCATTGGTGAACCGCTTGATCTTCCAGGCCATCGACTGGTCGGAATGGGTGCTGTCGGCATCGTGCGGGCCGAACATCATCAGCGAAGGCCACCACCAGCGGTTCAGCGCGTCCTGCGCCATTTCCTTCTGCTCGGGCGTGCCCTGGGCCAGGGTCATGACGATCTCGTAGCCCTGGCGCTGGTGGAAGCTTTCCTCCTTGCAGACGCGGATCATCGCCCGGGCATAGGGCCCGTAGGAGCAGCGGCAGAGCGGGATCTGGTTCATGATCGCCGCGCCGTCCACCAGCCAGCCGATGGTGCCGATATCGGCCCAGGTCAGCGTCGGGTAGTTGAAGATCGAGGAATACTTCGCCTTGCCGCTCAGCAACTCCTCGGTCATCTGCTTGCGGGTCACGCCCAGCGTCTCGGCCGCGGCGTAAAGGTAAAGGCCGTGGCCGCCCTCGTCCTGCACCTTGGCCAGCAGCGCCGCCTTGCGCTTCAGCGAGGGCGCGCGGGTGATCCAGTTGCCCTCCGGCAGCATGCCGACGATTTCCGAATGCGCGTGCTGCCCGATCTGGCGGATCAGGGTCTTGCGATAGCCCTCGGGCATCGGGTCGTTCGGCTCGATCTTCTCCTCGGCGTCGACCCGGCGCTGGAACGCCTCCAGGAACTCCGGGGTTTCTTCGGTGCGCCCGTCGGCGCCGATCAGGCCTTGCGAATACATGGCGTGCCTCCTTGGCTGGCTCTTGTCCGGATCATACGTTACGAAACCGAAAACTCAAAACACATTTTGTAACACTTGCGCCGCCCGGCCCCGGCGCGCATGAAGACCGCATGACGGGGCATCTTCTTTCCTTCGGCCACGGTTACTCGGCCCGCGCGCTGGCGTCGCTTCTGTTGCCGCGCGGCTGGCGAATCACCGGCACCACCCGCAGC
>JBPEXR010000395.1:0-2458 GCA_052031355.1 Paracoccaceae bacterium | reverse complement strand
CCCGCGGCCGCACGCCAGGCGGCGGCCACAGGCAAGGCAAGAGGCACCGATGGGCGGCATCAGCAGCGCGTTCTATTCCAGCCAAAGCGGCTTGCGGTCGGTCGAGGCCTGGTCGCGCCAGACCGCCGACAACATCGCCAACGCCCAGACCGAAGGCTACACGCGCAAGTCGGTCTCCATGGTCACGCGCTACTCGGGCGACAGCTCGACCGTGGTGCCGACCGGCGTCCGGCGCGAGGCGAACCTGGCGCTGACCAACCAGCACCGCCGCGAAAGCGGGATGGCCGCCACCCACAGCGCCATCGCCGACGGGCTGGAGACCTACGGCATCCAGCTGGGCCAGCCGGGCGATGCAACGGCGCTGAACGGGCTTCTGACCAAGCTGCAGACCAACCTCGACATGCTGGCCAACAACCCCGGCGAGGCCGCGCTGCAGCGCGAGGTGGTCGCCGCCGCGCAAACCGTGGCGGAGGAGGTCAACAAGGCCTGGCTCGCCGTGCAGGACGTGGCGCTTCAGGCCAAGGAGACGTTCGCCGCCGAGATCGAGCCGGCGAACCGCCTGATGGAAGAGATCGCCGAGCTGAACCACAAGATCGCGCAGGAGCCGGGCCCGACCGGCGCACGCGCGGCACTGGAAGACACGCGCGATCTGCGGCTCGACGCGCTGTCGCAGCTGATGGGCATCCAGGTGCGCTTCGACGATCGCGGGCAGGCCGCGGTGCATACCTCCGCCGGGACGGAACTGGTCCAGGGCCGCGCCACCAACCCGCTGAGCTTCGATGCCAACTCCGGCATCGTCATGGCCGGGTCGGTGGAGATCACGCCCGGCAAGGACGGGGTGCGCGGCTTCACCGGCGGCAGCCTGGCGGGGCACCACGCGCTGGCCTACGAGGTCGCGCCGCAGATGTCGCTGCAACTGGACGAATTGGCCCGCGGGCTGGTGGAGCAGTTCACCGCCGCCGACGACACGGCGGTCGCCTCTGGCGGGCCGGGGCTGTTCACCGATGCGCAATCGGCCTTCACCACGCGCCAGGACCTGGCCGGGCGGCTGGCCGTCAACGACGCCGTGATCCCCGAGGCGGGCGGCGCCCTGTGGCGGATGCGCGACGGCATGGCCGCCCTCACCGAAGGGCCGGCCGGCGACAGCACGCGCATCAACCAGCTGATCGACGCGCTGGAGGCGCCCGCCACCTTCAACGGCGACGCCGGGCTGGGCACCTCGCACAGCCTTATCGACTTTGCCGCCGCGGTCGTCTCGGACCATCAGGTCGCGCGGTCGCAGGCCGAGGCGCGGGCCGAGGACCTTGGAACCTCCGCCCGGCTGATCGAGACGGCCCGGCTGGACGGGCAGGGGGTCAACGTCGATGACGAGTTGCAGCAGCTGATGATGATCGAGCAGGCCTATGCCGCCAACTCGCAGGTGCTGCGCACGCTTTCGACCATGCTCGACACGCTCCTTTCCGCAACCTGAGGGTTTTCCCATGCGCCCGCTGCTGAACTCGATCTCCACCTACGCGATGTCGCTGCAATCGCGCCAGCGGGTCGCCAGCCTGAACCAGGAGCTGCGCACCGCCCAGCAGGAGCTTTCGACCGGCCGGGTGGAGGATGCCTTCGCCGCGCTCGGCCGCCGCTCCAACGAGGCGCTGGCGCTGCAAAGCCGGATGGAGCGCAACGCCGGCCTCGTTACCTCGAACAAGGTGCTGGCCGACCGTCTGGAATTTACCGCCTCGACCCTTGCCAGCGCCCGCGAAGGCGCGCAGGAGGTGCTGGCGCAGGCGATCTCCAGCCGCGATGCGCCCTCGGGCACCGCGGCGCCGCTACAGCAGCACGCGCGCACGATGATCGAGCAGATCACCAACGGGCTGAACACCTCCTACCAGGGGGCGGCGCTTTTTGCCGGAACGTCCACCGACCGCGCGCCGCTGCAGGCCTGGGACAAGGTGAATGCAGGCACCGGCTTTTCGCCCAAGGACGTTCTGGACAGCGTGGTCGGCGGCGGGATCACCAGCGCGGCCGATGCCAGCGCCAAGATCGCCGAGCTGCGCGCGATCTTCGATGGCACCAACGCCGCCACCCCGGCGCGGAACTTCGAGGCGACCTTCTACAACGGCACCCCGGCCGAGGTTGGCGGCGTGCCGCAGCCGCGCCTTTCGGCCCGCATCGACGAGGGCGAGGTGCTGGACTACGGCGTCCAGGCGAACGACCAGCCCTACCGCGACGTGCTGCAGGGCCTGGCGATGATCGCCGCCACCGATGTCACGGAAATCGCCGACCCGCAGGCCTACAAGACCTGGATGAACGAGGCGGTGGACCTGCTGGGCAAGGGCGTCTCCGGCATGCTGGCGACCGAGGCCCGCCTCGGCGGCCAGCAGGCCCGGCTGGAGGCGGTGACCGAGGTGCAGCAGGACCGCGACGTGCTGTATCACAAGCATATGGGCTCGCTGGTGGGGGTGGACCC
>JBPEXR010000394.1:0-6174 GCA_052031355.1 Paracoccaceae bacterium | reverse complement strand
GCCCGCCGCGCGGCGTGATCACAGGGCGGTCCAGCCCCCGTCGACGCTGACGGTCGTGCCGGTGATCTGGGCCGCGGCCTCCGAGCACAGGAAGGCGCAGGTGCCGCCCAGTTGTTCGACGGTGGCGAACTCGCGGCTCGGCTGACGCTCCAGCATGACCTTCTCGATCACCTCTTCGCGGCCCATGCCGTATTTCTCCATCGTGTCGGGGATCTGCGCCTCGACCAGCGGGGTCAGCACGTAGCCCGGGCAAATCGCGTTGGCGGTGATCGGCTCGCGCGCGGTTTCCAGCGCGGTGGTCTTGGTCAGCCCGACGACGCCGTGTTTCGCGGCGATATAGGCCCCCTTGTAGGGCGAGGCCGTCAGCCCGTGCGCGCTGGAGATGTTGATGACCCGGCCCCAGCCGGCGGCGCGCATCATCGGCAGCGCCGCGGCGGTGGTGTGAAAGACCGAAGACAGGTTGATCGCGATGATCGCGTCCCATTTCTCGACCGGGAAATCGTCGATCGGGGCGACATGCTGGATGCCGGCGTTGTTGACCAGGATATCGCAGCGCCCCGCGGCCTCGACCAGCCGGCGGCAGGCGGCGCCGTCGGACATGTCGGCCTGCACGTAGCGCGCGGTGACGCCGAACTCCTTGCCGATCTCCTCCGCCAGGGCGTGATCCTCGGGCGTGTCGGTGAAGGAATTCAGCACGACATCCGCCCCGGCGCGCGCCAGCTCGCGGGCGATTCCCAGCCCGATTCCCGAGTTGGAGCCGGTGATGACGGCGGTCTTTCCGTCCAGCGAAGTGGTGATGGCCATGTGCTGCCTCCTGTCCTGCGGCCCAGCCCCCTGCCGGCCCCCTTGGCGCGCAAGATAGCCAAGCGGGGGCGGCTGTCCACCGGGTTTATGAATGGCAGTTCACCCTCGCGCCCGCAGCACCGGCGGGGCCAAAAAAAACGCCCGCACGAGGCGGGCGTTAAGTTATTGAGGCAGGTTTCATACAGGCAAGAAACCTATCGAGCAGTGACACCTTTATAAGCCTTCTCCCGCCGGGGTCCAAGCTAAAAGTTTGAAAAGACGCCAAAGCCCGATTAGTGTCGGCCACCTTCAATCATGAATACGGGGCGGTTGGTTCCAAAATGAGAACGCAGAATTTCCGTAACGGCATCTTCGCCATCGGGCTGACGCTTTTCACCGGGCTGGGCGGCGCGGTGGGCGCCGCACCGCAGCACGGCATAGCTATGTATGGGGACCCGGCGCTTCCACCGGATTTTGTGTCCCTGACCTACGCCAACCCGGACGCGCCGAAGGGCGGGCGGATCATCATGGGCGAAACGGAGGGTTTCGATTCGCTCAACCCCTTCATCCTCAAGGGCACCGCGCCCGGCCCCCTGCGGCACCTTGCCTACGAAAGCCTGATGGGGCGATCCTGGGACGAGCCGTTCTCGCTATACGGGCTTTTGGCCGAATCGGTCGAAACCCCGCCCGACCGCAGCTGGGTGGAGTTCACGCTGCGCGAGGAAGCGCGCTTCTCCGACGGCAGCCCGGTGACGGTGGAGGACGTGATCTGGTCCTTCGAGACGCTGGGCACCAAGGGCCACCCGCGCTACCGCGGCTTTCACCAGAAGATCGAGCGGATCGAGCAGACCGGCCCGCGCAAGCTGCGCATCACCTTCAACGAGGAAAACCGCGAGCTGGCCCTCCTGGCCGGTCTGCGCCCCATCCTGAAGAAGGGCCAGTTCGAGGGGCGGGAGTTCGACCGCTCCGGCCTCGAGCCGCTGATCGGCAGCGCGCCCTACGTGGTCGCCGAGGCCGATCCCGGCCGCTCCGTCACCCTCAAGCGCGACCCCGATTACTGGGGCAAGGACCTGCCCTTCCGGCGCGGCACCCACAATTTCGACGAGATTCGGCTGGAGTACTTCGGCGACGCCTCGGTGATGCTGGAGGCGTTCAAATCCGGCGTTCTGAACGTCTACCGCGAGAACAACGCCGAGCTTTGGGAGACGCAGTACGACTTTCCCGCCGTGCGCGACGGCCGGGTCGAGAAAGCCGTGATCCCGCATCGCCGCCCCTCTGGCATGACCGGCTTCGTGATGAACACCCGGCGAGAGCTTTTCGCCGACTGGCGCGTGCGCGCCGCGATGATCCACGCCTTCAACTTCGAGTTCATCAACGACACGATGACCGGCGGACGCCAGCCGCGCATCACCTCCTATTTCTCGAACTCGGACCTTGCCATGCAGCCGGGACCGGCCGAAGGCGGTGTCCGCGCCCTGCTGGAGCCCTTCGCCAGCGAGCTGCCCCCCGGCACGCTGGAGGGCTACAGCCTACCCGTCAGCGACGGCTCGGCGCGCAACCGCGGCAACATCCGCAAGGCCATGGGCCTGCTGCAGGAGGCCGGCTGGTCGGTCTCGGACGGCGTTTTGCGCAACGCCGAGGGCCAGCCCTTCGCCTTCGAGGTTCTGCTGCGCCAGGGGTCGACGGAAAACCAAGCGATCATGGAGCTTTACGCCCAGGCGTTGAAGCGGCTTGGCATGCAGGTGGGCATCACCACGGTCGATGATGCGCAATACACCGAACGGGTGAACGCGCAGGATTTCGACATGACGTGGTTCCGCCGCGGCCTGTCGCTGTCGCCGGGCAACGAGCAGCGCCTCTACTGGGGCAGCGAGGGCGCCGACCAGCCGGGCTCGCGCAACCTGATGGGGGTGAAATCGCGCGCCGTGGACGCGATGATCGACGCCATGCTCGGCGCCACCACGGACGAGGATTTCCTGAACGCCGCGCGCGCCCTGGACCGCGTTCTGACCGCCGGGCGCTATGTCATCCCCCTCTACCAGTGGAACGTCAGCCGCATCGCCCACGCCAGGGAGTTGCATTTCCCGGACGAATTGCCGATCTACGGCGACTGGTTGGGCTTTCTGCCCGATGTCTGGTGGTACGAGGAGAAATAGATGCGGATGTTGATCGCAGCGGCGCTGCTGGCGCTTCTGGGCGGATGCGCCACGGTCGATGGGTTGGGTCAGGACATTTCCAACCTGGCGCGCAGCATGGAACGCTGGCTGTGAGCGGCGCGCGGCGGATCATCGCGCTGGCGGCCCTGGCGGCGCTGCCCGTCCTGGCCGGCTGCTCGCCCGTCGGCATGGCGGCCGAGGCGACCTACGAGATCGTGACCCTGCCGATCGACATCCTGTTCTAGCAAAGCCCCGCCATCGGCCCTCCGGCGGGAACATCGCCCCCCGGGCCGCGTTTGCCTAGGCAGACCGAAAGGAGAGGCAGATGGACTGGGCGAAGATCAAGAGCAACTGGCTGGCCTTCACCCCGGCGATCCTGGAGCGTTGGCCCCAGGCGCGCGAGGTGGATGTCGAGAACCTGACCGGCGACCGCGACGAGTTCGCGACCTACCTTGCCGCGCGCACCGGGGGCGACCCGCAGGACATGCTGGCCGAGATCGACGCCTGGCAGATGGGCGAGATTCCGGCCGACATCGTCATGGACGAGCACATGGACAACGAGCGTATCCGCGCCAGTGCCAGCCATATCGGCGAGGGCGAGGATGCGCTGGCGGACGACCAGGCCTTCGGCGACGAGGAAGTGCCCGAGCGCCCGCTGGGCCGCAGCTAGCGCGCGCCCGCCCCAGGCCGAGGCCAGCGTTCCGTGCAGCGATCAGACGAGCGAGGTGACCCAGAGGATCGTCGCGTCTTCCTCGCTGATCGAGATGACGTTGTGGCCCATGGTGGCGTCGTAATAGGCGCTGTCGCCGCGGCGCATCTCCACCGGCTCGTAGAACTCCGTGTATAGCCGGATCACGCCGGTCAGAACGTAGAGAAACTCCTCGCCGTCGTGGCGCACCCAGCCGTCGAACTCGGCAAAGTCGCGGGCGCGGATGCGGGCGGTATAGGGCAACATGCGCTTCTTGGTCAGGGTCTCTGCCAGCAGCGCATGCTCGTAGGTCGAGGTGGCATGGCCCTGCCCCTGGCCCGCCCGCGTCATCGCCATGCGGCCGTTGACCTGTTCCTTCACCGGCGGGGTGAAGAGTTGGGGAATGGAAATCTCCAGCCCCACGGCCAGCTTCTTCAGCGCCTCGTAGGTGGGCGACATCTGGCCGTTCTCGATCTTCGACAGGGTGGAGCGTGCCAGCCCCGCCTGCCCGGCTGCCTGTTCCAGCGTCCAGCCGCGTGCCTTGCGCAGCTCGCGCACCCGCGCGCCGAGGTTCAGCGGCTCGCCGCTTTCCTCGGGGCCCGTGGCCCGGGCGATGCGGATCAGGTGGCGGGGGTCACGCTCTGTCATGGCGATGCTATAGGCGGGGGCCGGGATACTTGCAACTGCGCTGCCCGCGCCGTAGCAAAGGCCATGCTTTCGGTCTTCGATCACGGCGCCCACGCGCCCTGCCCCGCGCCGTTCAACCTGGCGGCCCATGTTCTTGGCCTGGCGGATGCCCTGGACAGCAAGATCGCCCTGGCGGTGGTCGCGCCCTCCGGCTCGGAACGCTGGAGCTACGGACGCCTGAAGGAGGCGGTCCTGGCCACCGGCGGCGGGCTGCTGGAGGCGGGCCTGAAGCCGGGCGACCGGGTGCTATTGCGCCTCGGCAACAGCGTCGATTTTCCCATCGCGTTCCTGGGCGCAATCGCCGCGGGGCTGGTGCCCGCGCCCTCTTCGGCGCAGCTGACGGAGGCGGAGGTCACAAGCCTCTGCGAGCTTCTGAAGCCCGCCGCCATCCTGCACGATCCCGCCGTCGCCTGTCCCGACTACCCCGGCGCGCGCCGCCTGCCGCTGGCCGAGCTGCGCGCCATGCGCGAGGCGCCGCCCTGCAGCTTCGAGATGGGGGATCCGGACCGCCTCGCCTATGTCGTCTTTACTTCCGGCACCTCCGGGAGCAGCCGCGCCGTGGCCCATGCGCACCGCGCCATCTGGGCGCGGCAGATGATGCACGGCGATTGGTACGGGCTGACCGAGGCGGACCGCGTCATGCACGCCGGGGCCTTCAACTGGACCTACACGCTGGGCACCGGCCTGCTGGACCCCTGGAGCGTCGGCGCCACCGCGCTGATCCCCGAGGATGGCACCGCCACGGCCGCGCTTCCGCTGCTTCTTAAGCGCTTCGATGCCTCGATTTTCGCCGCTGTGCCAGGGGTTTACCGCCGGCTCCTGAAATCCCACGCGAAGCTCGACCTGCCCAAGCTGCGGCATGGGCTCTCGGCGGGCGAGAAACTGCCGCCAAGCGTCCAGCAGGATTGGGAAAACGCCACCGGCAAGCCGCTGCTGGAGGCCTATGGCATGTCCGAATGCTCGACCTTCGTCTCCGCCGCGCCCGGCGCACCGGCGGCGCCCGGCACGCTGGGCCGCCCGCAAAAGGGCCGCCGCGTCGCGATCCTGGGGGCCGAGGGTCCGGTGCCCTGGGGCACGCCCGGGGAGATCGCCGTCGCGCGGCGCGATCCGGGGCTGATGCTGGGTTACCTCGACGCGCCCGAGGCGACCGAGGCGCGGATGCGCGGCGAATGGTTCCTGACGGGCGACCAGGGGATGATGGATGCCGACGGCCATATCACTTTCCTGGGCCGGCGCGACGACATGCTGAACGCCGGCGGGCACCGCGTCTCGCCGCTGGAAGTGGAAGCTGCGCTGACCTCCCATCCGCAGGTTTCGGAGGCCGGAGCCGCGGAGGTCGAGGTGAAGCCGGGCGTGCGCGTCATCGCCGCCTTCTACACCGGCCCCGACCCGCTGCCGGAGGACGAGCTGGCGGCCCATCTCGCCCCGAAACTCGCGCGGTTCAAGCAACCGCGCCTCTTCATCCATTGCGACAGCCTGCCCACCGGCCCGAACGGCAAGGTGCTGCGCCGCAGGCTGCCCGAACTCTACGAGGCCGACCATGGTCAAGCTTGATATCCTGTCCGACCCGATCTGCCCCTGGTGCTACATCGGCAAGGCGATGCTGGACCGGGCGCTCGAGGCCGCGCCCGACCACCCGTTCGAGATCGAATGGCACCCCTTCCAGCTGAACCCCGACATGCCCGCCGGCGGCATGGACCGCACCGAATACCTGGAGACGAAGTTCGGCGGCCGCGAGGGCGTGGTCAAAAGCTATGGCCCCATTGTCGAACACGCCGAGGCGCAGAACATCCCGCTGCACCTCGACAAGATCACCCGCACGCCCAATTCGCTGGACGCGCACCGGCTGATCCACTGGGC
>JBPEXR010000393.1:0-4885 GCA_052031355.1 Paracoccaceae bacterium | reverse complement strand
CTGCCCGCGACGAGGCGCCGGACTGGAACCCCTTCGTCGCCAGCGGCCCCGGCCCGCGCGTCTTCGGCCCGGCGCCCGGGCACTACGGGCTGAACATCGGCGCCGCGGCCGAGGATTACTCTGACGCGGGGCGCGCGGCGGCGGGGCGGGCCTGGCTGGAAGCCTCCTCCTGGCATTTCGACGCCCGGGGCGCCGCGCGCGACCCCGAGGCGATCGCCGAGCGTTTGCGCGGCGCCGAGGCCTTCGTGCATCCGCAGGACCTGCCGGAGACGGACCTGCTGCTGGCCGCCGATTACGCCGGGCACGAGGCGGGCTTTGCCGCCGCCCAGGCGCAGGTCGGCGGGCAGGCGGCGCTCTACCACCTCGACACGACGCGGCCCGAAAGCCCGCGCGCCCGCACCCTGACCGAGGAGATCGCCCGCGTCGTGCGGGCCCGCGCCACCCATCCCGGCTGGATCGCCGGCATGCGGCGGCACGGTTTCCGCGGTGCGGCCGAGATCGCCGCGACGCTGGACCACCTGGCCGCCTTCGCCAACCTGACCCGCGAGGTGCCGCCGCACCTTTTCGACGCGCTGCACGAGGCGACGCTGGGCGATCCGGAGGTGCGCGCCTTCCTGGAGGCCGAGAACCCCGCCGCCTTCCGCGCCATGCAGGACCGCTTCCGCGCCCTGCTGGACGCCGGGCTCTGGGTGACCCGGCGCAACGCGGTGCTGGCCGATCTGGCCGAGGCTGACGCTGGGGTTGGCGCAGGGGCCGGGACCGGAACGGGGGGCGCGGCATGAGCGGCGCCCGGCGTCCCGCCGCCCGCGGTTGGTGCCCCGGGGCGCATGCCCCGATGATGTCGGGCGACGGGTTGGTGGTGCGCATCCGTCCGCGGCTGGCGCGGCTGACCCGCGCGCAGGTCCTGGGCCTGGCCGAGGCGGCGCAGCGCTACGGCTCGGGCATCGTCGAGCTGACGAGCCGCGCCAACCTGCAACTGCGCGGGGTGGGCGAGGGCGATCACGCGCCGCTGCTGGATCACCTCGCCGCGCTGGATCTTCTGGACGCCGAGCCGGGGCTCGAAGCCCGGCGCAACCTGCTGGTCCAGCCGCTGTGGCGACCCGGCGACCGGACCGAGGCGTTGGCCCGCGCGCTGCAGGCGCAGCTCATGGCGCTGCCGCCGCTGCCGCCCAAGTTCGGCTTTGCCGTCGATACCGGCCCCGCGCCCCTGCTGGCGCAGGCCCCCGCCGACATCCGCTTCGAGGCGGCGGCGGGCGGCGGGCTGCTGCTGCGCGCCGACGGCGCCGCGACCGGGCGCGCGCTGGGGAAATGCTCCCCCTCGCAGGCCGTCGCGGCGGCCCTGGAGCTGGCGCATTGGTTCGCGCGCAGCGGCGGCCCCCGCGCCGGGCGGATGGCGCGCCACCTCGCGGACGTGCCGCTGCCCGCCGAATGGCAGGGCACCGCGCCGGCGCCAGGCGCCGCGCCGCTGACGCCGGGCGGCAAGGGCGCGCCCGGCCCGATCCTGGGCGCCGCCTTCGGGCAGATGGAGGCCGCAGCCCTGGCCGCGCTGGTGGCGGGCAGCGGCGCGCAGGCCCTGCGCGTCACCCCCTGGCGCCTCTTCGTGCTGGAAGGCGCCGGGCCTTTGCCGCCGCATGGCTTCATCGACCGGGCGGGCGATCCGCTGCTGCGCGTCGATGCCTGCCCGGGCGCGCCGTATTGCCCCGCCGCCACGGTCGAGACCCGCGCCCTGGCGCGTGATCTGGCGCGGCACCTGGCGCCGCAACTTGCTCGGGGCGCGCCCGATGGCCCCGCGCCGCGCCTGCATGTCTCGGGCTGCGCCAAGGGCTGCGCCCGCGCCCGGCCCGCGGAGGTGACCCTTGTCGGCAACGCCGGCGCCTTCGACCTTGTCCGCCATGGCCGCGCATGGGAAGAGCCCGTGGCGCGCGGCCTGGCCCCCGCGCAGCTGATTGCAGAGGATTTCCGCTTCGATGCCCTATGAATACGAAACCGACGGCGCCGCGATCTACGCCGAAAGCTTCGCCACCATCCGCGCCGAGGCGGCGCTATCGCGCTTTGCCGCGGACGAGGAACAGGTCGCGGTGCGCATGATCCACGCCGCGGGCCTCGTCGGGCTGGAAGAGCATATCCGCTTCTCGCCCGGTTTCGTCGGCGCCGCCCGCGCGGCGCTGGAGGCCGGCGCCCCGATCCTGTGCGATGCGCGCATGGTCTCCGAAGGGGTGACGCGCCCCCGCCTGCCGGCCGAGAACCAGGTGATCTGCACCCTGCAGGACCCCCGCGTGCCGGAACTGGCGCGCGAGATGGGCAACACCCGCTCGGCCGCCGCGCTGGAGCTGTGGCGCCCCCACCTTGAAGGCGCACTGGTTGCGATCGGCAACGCGCCGACCGCGCTGTTCCACCTGCTGAACATGCTGGAGGACCCGTCCTGCCCGCGCCCCGCGGCGATCATCGGCTGCCCGGTGGGCTTCGTCGGGGCGGCGGAAAGCAAGGAGGCGCTCTGGGCCGACCAGCCCGTGCCCTGCTGCGTGGTCGCGGGGCGGTTGGGCGGCAGCGCGATCACCGTCGCCGCCATCAACGCCATCGCGAGCCGCGCGGAATGAGCCTGCAGCCCCCCGCCGAGGCCCCCGCCGCGGGCAAGATCTGGGGCCTGGGCCTCGGCCCCGGCGATCCGGAGCTGATGAGCCTGCGCGCCCACCGGCTGCTGGGGCGGGCGCGCCACGTCGCCTACTTCCGCAAGGCCGGCCGCCGCGGCCAGGCCCGCGCGCTGGTCGAGGGGCTGCTGCCCGAAGGGGTGCGCGAGATCCCCATGGAATACCCGGTCACGACCGAGATCCCCTTCACCGACCCGGCCTACAACGCTTGCCTGTCGGACTTCTACGCCCAGTGCTGCGCGCAGCTTCGCGCCCTGGCGGAGGCGGGCGAGGAGGTGATCGTGCTATGCGAGGGGGATCCGTTCTTCTACGGCTCCTTCATGCATCTGCACAGCCGCCTCAAGGACCATGTCCCGGTCGAGGTGGTTCCCGCCATCACCGGCATGTCGGGCGCCTGGACCGCCAGCGGCGCGCCGATCACCTGGGGCGACGACGTGCTGACCGTCCTCATGGCGACCCTGCCGGAGGAGGAGCTGACGCGCCGCATTCGCGACACCGACGCGCTGGTGGTGATGAAGATCGGCCGCAACATGCCGCGCCTGCGCCGCGCGCTGCAGGCCGCGGGCCGGCTGGAGGAGGCCTGGCTCGTCGAATACGCCACGATGGCCGGGCAGCAGGTGATGCGGCTGGCCGATCACCCGGACCGCAAGGTGCCCTATTTCTCCATCGTCGTGGTGCACGGGCAGGGGCGGCGGCCATGAGCGGGCGCGTCTCCATCCTGGGCCTGGGGCCGGGGGATGCCGCGCTGATCACGCCGCAGGCGCGCGCCGCGCTGGAGGCGGCGACCGATGCGGTGGGCTATATTCCTTACGTGCGCCGCATCGCCCCGCGCGAGGGCCTGCGCCTGCACGAAAGCGACAACCGGGTGGAGCTGGAGCGCGCGCGCCACGCCCTTGAAATGGCCGCCGAGGGGCGCCGCGTGGCGGTCGTCTCCTCCGGCGATCCGGGGGTCTTCGCCATGGCCGCCGCGGTCTTCGAGGCGCTGGAGGACGGCCCCGCCGACTGGCGCGCGCTGGAGATCGAGGTCCTGCCCGGCATCACCGCCATGCTGGCCGCCGCGGCCCGCGCCGGGGCGCCGCTGGGGCATGACTTCTGCGCGATCAACCTCAGCGACAACCTCAAGCCCTGGGCGGTGATCGAGCGGCGCCTGCGCCTGGCGGCGGAGGCGGACCTGGCGATGGCCTTCTACAACCCCCGCTCGCGCGCGCGGCCCGAGGGCTTCGCCCGGGCGCTGGAGGTGCTGCGCGAGGCCTGCGGTGACGCCCGCCCCGTCATCTTCGCCCGCGCCGTCTCTACCCCCGAGGAGGCGCTGCGCGTCGTCCCGCTGCCCGAAGCGCGCCCCGAGATGGCCGACATGCGCACCGTGGTGCTGCTGGGCAATTCGCAAACCCGGCTGATCGAGCGCCCCGGCCGCGCGCCGCTGGTCTATACCCCGCGGAGCTACCCGGAATGACCAAGCCAGGCCATCACCTCGCCCGGGGCGGCGAAGCTGGTCCGCGGGGGCAGGGCGGGCCGGTCGATCATCAGCACCGGCAGGCCCAGCGCCCGCGCCGCCTCCAGCTTGGCGCGCGCGCCGCTGCCCCCGGCGTTCTTGGAGACGACGAGATCGCTGCCATGGTCGCGCATCAGCGCGCGGTCGCCCTCCACCGTGAAGGGCCCGCGCGAGACGACGACATCGGCCCGGGGCAGGGGCAGCGGCTCCTCGGGCGGATCGACCAGGCGCAGGAGGTAGTGGTGCTGCGGCTGAGCTGCGAAATCGGCCAGGTGCATCCGGCCCACGGCCAGGAAAACGCGCCGCGGCGCGCCCGCCAGCGCCGCAACCGCGCCGGCGATATCGGGGACGCGCTGCCAGCGGTCGCCCGCGCCCGGCTGCCAGGGCGGGCGGGTCAGCGCGGCCAGAGGCACGCCCTCGGCGGCGCAGGCGGCCGCGGCGTTGGCGGACATCTGCGCAGCGAAGGGGTGGGTCGCGTCCACCACATGTGTAATGCCGGCCTCCCGCAGGTAGGCGCGCAGGCCCTCGACGCCGCCGAAGCCGCCGCTGCGCTGGGCCACCGGCTGCGGGCGCGGCCGGGCCACCCGCCCGGCGTAGGACAGCACCGCGTCGATCCCCGCCGCTGCCACGGCCTCCGCCAGGGCGCTGGCCTCGAGCGTGCCGCCAAGGATCAGAAGGCGCTGGGACATGGCTGAGGCTCCGTGGTTGACCATCGTCGGGCTGGGCGAAGATGGCCCGGAGGGGC
>JBPEXR010000392.1:0-4630 GCA_052031355.1 Paracoccaceae bacterium | reverse complement strand
CAGACCGACCCCGACAGCCGCATCCTGGCGGTGCGCGAGGAGATCGCCGGCGCGCTGCATCTGGGCCATTCCGAGGGCGTGGTCGAGAAGGAGGACCGCGACCGCATCCTGGGCGCGCTGGACCTTGCCGAACGCACGGTCGAGGAGATCATGCTCCACCGCTCGGGCATCGAGATGATCGACGCGCGCGCCGAGCCCAGCGACATCCTGCGCCAGTGCCTCGAGAGCAACCACACCCGCCTCCCCGTCTTCCAGGACGACCCGGAGAACATCATCGGCGTGATCCACGCCAAGGACCTGCTGCGCGCGATGTACAAGCTGATGGAGGGCCCCGGCGACACCGCCGAGACCCTGGCCAACTTCCGCATCGAGCAGGTGGCGATGAAGCCCTACTTCGTGCCCGACACCACCTCGCTGGACGACCAGATGCGCCAGTTCCTGCGGCGCCGGACGCACTTCGCGCTGGTGGTGGACGAATACGGCTCGCTCCAGGGGCTGATCACGCTGGAGGACATCCTCGAGGAGATCGTCGGCGAGATCACCGACGAACATGACCCCGACGGCGAACACGGGCTGCGGCAGATCGAGGGCGGGCACTACCTGGTCGATGGCGCCATGACGATCCGCGACCTGAACCGCGCCGCCGAATGGTCGCTGCCCGACGACGAGGCCAATACCGTCGCCGGCCTGGTGATCCACGAGGCGCAGATGATCCCCACCATCGGCCAGGTCTTCAGCTTCCACGGCTTCCGCTTCGAGGTCGTGGGACGCAAGGAGAACCGTGTCACCAAGCTGAAGATCCGCCCGCTTTGAAGTCCGCCCCGGGGGCGCTGCCCCCGGACCCCCGGAGTATTTTCGGCGAGATGAAGGGGCGGATCAGCCGCTCTTGCGGATGAGGTAGACCTGCGCGCCCTCGGCCTCGGACTGCTCCAGCAGGGTATGGCCGGCCTCGGCGCAGAAATGCGGCACGTCGATCACCGCGGCGGGATCGTCGGCGGTGAGGCGCAGCAGCCCGCCGGCGGGCAGGTCTTTCAGGCGTTTGCGCGCCTTCAGAACGGGCAGCGGGCACAGCAGGCCGCGGGCGTCGAGGTCGTGGATCGCGTCGGACATGGGATTGAGGTAACGGGGATGTTTCACCCTGTCCACAGGCTTGTGACGCCCGGCGACGTGACGCGCGGGCGCATTTGGCCTAAAGCCGGGACATGTTCGGATTCGAGATCATCGACGCGGCGCTGCTGCCCGCATTGCTCATCGCGCTGATGGCGGGCACCGTGTCCTTCCTCAGCCCCTGCGTGCTGCCGGTGGTGCCGCCCTACCTCGCCTACATGAGCGGGGTTTCCCTGAACGAGCTGTCGCGCGACGGGGCGCGGCCGCGGGCGCTGCTGCCGGCGCTGTTCTTCGTCATGGGGCTGTCGACGGTCTTTTTGCTGCTGGGCTTTGCCGCCTCGGCGGCGGGGGCGCTGTTCCTGAGCTACCAGGATTGGTTCAACACCGGCGCCGGTCTGGTGGTGATGCTGTTCGGCGCGCATTTCGTCGGTGTCTTCCGGATCGGGTTCCTGGACCGCGAGGCGCGGCTCGACGCCGGCGACCGGGGCGGCTCGGCCCTTGGGGCCTATGTGCTGGGGCTGGCCTTCGCCTTCGGCTGGACGCCCTGCATCGGCCCGCAGCTGGGGGCGATCCTGTCGCTGGCGGCCTCGGAGGCGAACGTGGCGCGCGGCACGCTGCTGCTGGCGGTCTATGCCGCGGGGCTGGGCCTGCCCTTCCTGGCGGTGGCGGCCTTCCTGCCGCGGATGGGCGGGCTGATGGGCTGGATGAAGCGCCACATGGCCCGGATCGAGCGGATCATGGGCCTGCTTCTGTGGACCATCGGCCTTCTGATGCTGACGGGCGGCTTCTCGGATTTCTCCTACTGGCTGCTGGAGACCTTCCCGGCGCTGGCGCTGCTGGGCTGACCGCGGCGCCGCGCGGGCGCCGCTTGCGCCTTACTCTCGCCGGAAAACTCGCCTAACCTCGCCCCCCGAGGTGACAGATGCAGAACGGCGAGCCCCCCATAGCCCGGCGCCGGGTCTTCTACCTGCCGGGCTTCGACCCCTTTCCCCCGCGGCGCTACCGCGAGCTTTACCGCAAGGAGGCCGCGGCGCAGGCGGCGATCTCCGGCCACGACATCACCCTGGCGCCGGGGCCCCAAGGCGGGCCCTTCGGCTGGCGCGTGACAGCGACCATCGAGGGGCGCGCCTGCGAGAGCGAGTTCACCGTGTTGACCTGGGCCGACATCGTGCAGGCGCAGATGGGCGGCTCGGTCGCGGCGACCTATGCGCAGATGCTTCGGACCGCCTGGATCTACCTGTCGACCGGCGCGCTGTTTCGGCTGATGCGGCTGCGCAAGGGGCCGGTGATCGCGGCGCTCTACCCCGTTGCCTTCCTGCTGGCGCAGCTGGCGCTGGCGCTGGCCCTGGCCTGGGGGCTGGGGCAGCTGCTGGGGCGCCTGCACCCCTGGGCCGCCTGGGCCGGGCTGCTGGTGGTGCCGCCCGTGCTGCACTGGTTCCGCCGCCAGGACGGGCGCTTCTTTGCCTACTACCTGATGCAGGACTACGCCCATGCGGCGCGGCTGCGCGGGGCCACCGACCCGGCGCTGCAGGCGCGGCTGGACGAATTCTCGGAGGCCATCGGCGCCGCGCTGCGCGACGCGCGCTACGACGAGGTTCTGGTGGTGGGCCATTCCTCGGGCGCGCATCTGGCGGTGATGGCCCTGGCGCCGCTGCTGCGCGGCGGCCGCGTGCCCGCAAACGGCCCCCGCCTTTCGCTGCTGACGCTGGGCCAGGTGGTGCCGATGGTGGGCTTTCTGCCGAAGGCCGCGCAGTTGCGGGCCGACCTGCAGCTTCTGTCGGAGGCGCCGCAGCTGACCTGGGTGGACGTGACCGCCCCCGGCGACGGCTGTGCCTTCGCGCTGTGCGATCCGGTCGCGGTCTGCGGCGTGGCGCGGGAGGGGCGGCGCGGGCCGCTGGTTTTCTCGGCCGCCTTCACCCAGAGCCTGAGCCCCGCGCGCTGGCGGGCGCTGCGCTGGCGCTTCTTCCGGCTGCATTTCCAGTACCTTTGCGCCTTCGACCGGGTGCGCGACTACGATTACTTCGCCATCACCGCCGGGCCGCGCAGCCTGGCCGCGCGCTACGCCGGGCGCCCGGCCTCGCGCTCGCGCATCACGCGCACGGCGAGCGGTTACACCGACGTGGCGGCATGACGGGCGGCGCGCCAGGCAGCGGCGAGGCGGCGGGCCCCCGCCTGCCCCCGAAACCGCCGGCGCGGGTGGGGCGCGTCTCGCTTCTGGGCTACGCGCGGCTTTTCCGGCGCGACATCCTTTCCGCGCAGCCCGCGCGCCTCTACCGCGCCTGGATGGCCGAGTTTCGCACCCCCTTCTTCCGCTCCTTCCTGGTGAACGAGCCGGCGCTGCTGCGCCGCGTGCTGCGCGAGGAGCCTGCGGATTTTCCCAAGTCCGCCAGGGTGACCGAAGGGTTGCGGCCCCTGCTGGGGCGGTCGGTCTTCGTGACCAACGGGGCCGAGTGGGAGCGCCAGCGCCGCATCATCGACCCGGCGTTCGAGGGCGGGCGCCTGCGCGACACCTTCCCGGCGATTTGCGCCGCGGCGGAAGCCTGCTGCGCGCGCCTCGCCCGCGCCTGCGGCCCCGGCGGCGCGGCGCTGGAAATCGAGCCCGAGGCCAGCCACGCGGCCGCCGACGTGATCTTCCGCACGCTCTTCTCGATCCCCATCGAGGATCGCCTCGCCCGGCAGACCTTCGAGGCGTTTCGCGACTACCAGCGCAGCCAGCCGATCCTGAACCTTGCGGCCTTCGTGCCCCTGCCCGCCTGGGTGCCCCGGCTGCACCGCCGCCGCACCCGCGCCGCCGCGGCCCGCATCCGCGCGCTCATCGGCCAGCTGACGCGCGAACGCCGGGCGCTGATCGACCGGGGCGCGGCGCCGGACGACCTGGCAACCAAGATCATGACGACGCGCGACCCCCGGACCGGCCAGACCTTCAGCGCCGAGGAGATGACGGACCAGGTGGCGATCTTCTTCCTGGCGGGGCACGAGACCAGCGCCTCGGCCCTGGGCTGGGCGCTCTACCTGCTGGCGACGCACCCGGGCTGGCAGGACCGCGTGGCGGCAGAGGGGGCGCGCTTGGGACCGGCGCCGGCCTTCTCCGACCTCGCCGGCCTGCGCGATACGCGCGATGTCTTCCGCGAGACGCTGCGCCTTTACCCGCCGGTGCCGATGATGGTGCGTGAGGCGGCGGTGCCCAAGACATTCCGCGGGAGGCGCGTGCCGCGCGGCGCGCAGATCGTTCTCAGTCCCTGGCACCTGCACCGGCACGCGCGTCTGTGGCAGGACCCCGACGCCTTCGATCCCTCCCGCTGGCAGGCGGGCGATCCGGCGCGCTGCCCGCGCGAGGCCTACATGCCCTTTTCCGCCGGGCCGCGGGTCTGCACCGGGGCGGGCTTTGCCATGGCCGAGGGGGTGCTGCTGCTGGCGCGGCTGGCGGCGGCTTTCGAGTTTCGCCCCCTGCCCGGCGAGGTGCCGCGCCCGGTGGCGCATCTGACGGTGCGCGCGGCCGCCGGCATCCGCCTGCACGTGCGCC
>JBPEXR010000391.1:0-11679 GCA_052031355.1 Paracoccaceae bacterium | reverse complement strand
TCCGAGCGGCTGGGCAACCTGATCAACGACCTGCTCGACCTGCAGAAGATCGAGGCCGGCGAGATGAAGCTGAAGATCGAGGATGTCGAGCTGACGCAGATCCTGAACGAGACGATCACCGGCATCGACAGCTTCGCGCGGATGATGAACGTGCGGGTGCATTTCGTGCAGACCGGGGCGAAGTACTACACCGAAAGCGACGCCTCGCGGCTGGTGCAGGTCTTCACCAACGTGATCTCGAACGCGGTGAAATTCTCCAACGCGCATTCCACCGTCAACGTCACGATCGAGCGGATGGGCAGCCAGGTGCGCGTCGCGGTGCAGGATTTCGGCTGCGGCATTCCCGACGGCTCGAAGGAAAAGGTCTTCGACCAGTTCAGCCAGATCGACAGCTCCGACAAGCGCAAGTTCGGCGGCACCGGGCTGGGGATGAACATCTCCCGCCGCATCCTGACGGCGCTGGGGGGCGAGATCGACTACACCTCCGTCGAGGGGCGCGGGACGACCTTCTTCATCGACCTGCCGCTGAAGACCGCCCTGCCCTCGCCCCAGGTCGAGCGGGTGGCCAAGCAAGGCTCCGCCGCCGTCTTCGCGCCGAAGGCCAGCACCGCGGGGCCGAGCACCAGCTAAGCGCCGGACCAGCGCCCACCGCCTTCCCGAACATCCCACCCCCGTCGCCCCGCGGCGGGGGTGATTGATTCTGTCCGGCGGCCGCCCGAAGCCGATGCATGACGCCATCTTTCGCTTGGGGGGCGTCAAAGGGCAAAACCCAACATGTAGTAGCGCCCGCTAATTTCGCCCAAAGGATGTGGCGGAACCGCCCCGGTTTGCGCCAGTTTTTTGCCGCATTTGGTCGAATTTTGTGGCAATTCGGGCAGAACTATGGCGAAGTTATCCCCAATGCGGATACACGCATGGGTGAGGCAAGGGGCAGACATGGCGAATGACCCCGGGGAACGCGACGCGCGAAACCCACGTCATTCGGCACCTTTGCGGGGCAAGGTTCATCCCCGCTTCCCAACCGATCCCGCGCCGCTCCGCGACAGGACCGGGCAGGTCTCTGCCCATAGTTGCAACCGGCGCGCGGCCTGGCACGGCGCCCCCAGGACCTGAGAGATCATGGACGCAACGACCCTTGCCTTTCACAACCTGCAGACGCACGGCGATCTGTTCGTGAACCTTCTGAAGGCGCGACGCGATGCCTTCATCCTGCGCAACCGCTGGGACCTGCCCGAGGTCGAGGGGATGGAGTACGACCAGTACGACACCCCCGCCAGCCGCTGGTGCGCCGTGCATGAATGCGGCCAGGTGCTGGCCGGCATCCGGCTGACGCCGACCACCAACCGCTGCGGCATCTACAGCTACATGATCCGCGACGCGCAGCTGGGTCTGATCGACACGATCCCCAGCGATTGCCTGTACTTCGAGGCGCCGGTGTCGGACCAGATCTGGGAAAGCAGCCGCGTTTTCGTCTGCGACAGCGTGCCGGCGCGCAAGCGCAAGGCGGTGCAGGCCAAGCTGATGTTCGAGATGATGTCTGCCGCCCGCCAGGTCGGCGCCAGCCAGGTGCTGGGCATGGTCCCGGCGGTCTGGTCGCGCTGGATCGCGCGGCTGAAGCTGCAGGCCCAGCCCGCCGGCCCGGTGATGACCATCGACGGGGTGAAGACCCAGGTCGCGATGATGGACCTGACGAACGCGCTGCACTGACGCGCAGCGCCGTAGGAACAATTCGCAAAAAAGAAGGGCCGCTCGCGCGGCCCTTCCTGCTTTCCAGGGATAGCCCGTTCGGCCAGCTTACTTCTTCTGCTGCTGCTGGGACTTCGACTTGTGCTGGGCGTCGTTGTCCTTGGCGCCTTGCTTGGGCTGGGTGCCGGTCTTGCCGGCTTGCTTGCTGGGCTGAGACTTTTCCATCGGGATCTTCCTTGAAAGGGGCCGCACCGCGCGGCCCGTGCGGTAAAGATCGGGCTTCCCCGCCGCCCCGCAAGGGAGGGTAGCGGCCCGGCGACCCGCCCGCCCCGCCATTCCGGCGCGCTTTGGCCGATGGCACCCCGCGCCCGGCCAAAGCCCGCCCAGGGCGGGCCCGCCGCGAAATGTGTTTGAACCCGCGGGCCGCCCCGGCGCTTTCTATGCCCCCGCGGAAAAATCGCGCCCCGCGTGCAGCGCCGCCCCTCAACTCTCGCCGGCGTCGAGCAGCATCTGCCCCAGCGCGGCGAAGCTTTCGGCGGTGGGCGTGAACTCCTGCTTGCGCTGGGTGAGGAAGGCCTCGGCCGGCTCCTGGAAGCGGATGGCGCGGTCTGTCTCGGCGTCCGCGCCGGGGCGATAGGCGCCGATGCGGATCAGCTCTTCCATGTCGCGGTAGCGCGTCATCAGGCGGCGGGCGCGGCGCAGCGCGTCGTATTCCGCCTCGGAATGGCAGTCGGGCAACATCCGCGAGACGCTGCCCAGCAGGTCCACCGCCGGGAAGCGCCCCTGCTCGGCGATCCGCCGGTCCAGCAGCACGTGCCCGTCGAGGATGCCGCGCACCGCGTCCGCCACCGGGTCGTTCATGTCGTCGCCGTCCACCAGCACGGTGAATAGCGCGGTGATGTCGCCCGCCTCGCCCATGCCCGGGCCGGCGCGTTCCATCAGGCGCGGAAGCTCGGCGAAGACGGTGGGCGGGTAGCCCTTGGCGGTCGGCGGCTCGCCCCCCGACAGGCCGATCTCGCGCTGCGCCATGGCGAAGCGGGTCACGCTGTCGATCAGCAGCAGCACGTTCTGGCCCGCGTCGCGGAAATGTTCGGCCACCGTGGTGGCCGTCCAGGCCGCCTGGCGGCGCATCAGCGGCGGCTCGTCCCCGGTAGAGACGACCAGAACGGCGCGGGCCATCCCCTCCTCGCCCAGGTCGTGCTGGATGAAATCCTGCACCTCGCGCCCCCGCTCGCCCACCAGGCCGATGACGATGACATCCGCCTCGGCCCGCTTGGCGAGCATCGCCAGCAGCGAGGATTTGCCCACGCCGGAGCCGGCGAAGATGCCCATCCGCTGGCCGCGGCAGAGCGGGGTGAAGATATCCATCGCGCGCACGCCGGTCTGCAGCCGGCCGCCCACGCGGCGGCGGGCGAAGGCGGGGGGCGGGCCGGCGCGCACCCGGCGGGCGGCGGGGCCTTCGTGCAACGGGCCGCGGCCGTCGAGGGGGCGGCCCAGCGCGTCCATCACCCGGCCGCGCCAACTGATGTCGGGGCGCAGCTCCTCGCCGCCCGTTGCCAGGCTGACCCGGTCGCCGACGACGACGCCGTCCCAGGTGCCGAAGGGCAGCACCTGCGTGCCGCCCGGCCCGGTGCCGACCGCCTCGCCCATGATCGCGCCGTTCGCGCCCTCGACCCAGCAGCGCTGGCCGATTCCCAGCGCCCGCTCCAGCCCGGTGACCGTCAACGTCATGCCCAGAACGCCAGACACCTCCCCAACTATCCTTGCCGAAGCAAGGTTTCGCGCGGTAGAAGACAGGTCAGAGAAGGCTGTATGCATGATCTAGGCCGGTAGCCACGAGATTTTATTCATGCTATCCTTGTAGCGACGAAAAGGAAACCGCAAATGAAGCTCGAATCGCTGTCGCTGTTCAACCTGGCCTCGAAGCGCATGGAATGGCTTGGCACCCGCCAGCAGGTGGTGGCCGAGAACGTCGCCAACGCCAACACGCCCGGCTACAAGGCCCGCGACGTCGCGCCCTTCGCCGAGCTGGCCGAGGCCGCGCAGTCCGGCGGCGGCGCGATGCGCACCAACGAGAAACACCTCAGCAGCAGCGGCGCCGGCAACGTGCGCATCGAGCAGGACGAGACGAGCTGGTCGAGCAAGCTCGACGGCAACACGGTGACGCTGGAGCAGCAGACGATCCGCGCCGCCGAGGTGGCCGAGAACTACAAGATCGCCGCCAAGCTGTACCAGAAGGGGTACCAGCTTCTGTCACTGTCGGTGACGGGACGGGGCTAACAGGGGAGGCACGTCATGGATTCGCTGAAGAACATCGGGGCCATCGCCGCCAGCGGGATGCACGCGCAGGGCCAGCGGCTGAAGATCGTGTCCGAGAACGTGGCCAACGCCAACTCGGTCGCCGCCTCGCCGGACGAAGAGCCCTATCGCCGCAAGACCATCTCCTTCGCCGAGCTGGTGGGCGATCAGGGCACCTCCATGGTCGAGGTGACGGAGATCGGGCGCGACCAGTCGGACTTCACGCTGAAATACGACCCCGGCCACCCGGCCGCGGACAAGAACGGCTACATCCGCATGCCCAACGTCAACTCCATCCTGGAGATGAGCAACATGCGCGAAGCCTCGCGCAGCTACGAGGCCAACCTCAACATGTTCGACACCGGCCGGCGCATGCGCGCGCAGCTGATCGACCTGCTGAAGTAACCGGGGACCGTCATGGCAGATTTCACCTCGATCATCTCCTCCAGCGCGGCGAAGGGCGCCTATCGCAGCTCCAAGTCGCTGGCCGGCGAAGCGGCGCGCCCCGAGATCGCGCCGGAAACCGGCAAGTCCAGCTTCTCCGACGTGCTGAAGACCACCGCTGCCGACACGCTGCGCGATGCGCGCGTGGCCGAACAGACCATGCAGAAGGGGCTGGCCGGCGAGGCGACGACGCAGGCCATCGTCGAAAGCACGATCGCGCTGGAGCACACGGTGAAGGTCGCCGTCTCGGTGCGTGACAAGTTCGTCGAGGCCTACCAGGAAGTGCTGCGCATGCCGATCTGATCGGCATGAAAGCGGGGGGCCATGGACGCCAGCGACACCTATTCGATCCTGTCCGAGATGCTGCGCACGGTGCTGGTCGCCTCGGGCCCGGTGCTGGCACTGGCGCTTGGCGTGGGGCTGGCGATCGCCTTCTTCCAGGCGCTGACGCAGATCCAGGAGATGACGCTGACCTTCGTGCCGAAGATCGTGGTGATCTTCCTGGGCCTTCTCGCCTCGCTGCCGCTGATCTACGCGCAGCTCACCGGGCTGTCGGACCGCATTTTCGACCTGATCGTGAGCGGCGGGTTATGAGGCGGCGCGCCTTTCGCCTGGCCGCGGGGCTGGCGCTGGCCGGCGTTCTGTCGGCCGCGGGCGCCTTCACCGCCGCGCCGCCGGCCTCCGCCGCCGGCTGGGCCGGGTTCTACACCCCCAGCGAACGCCCCGCCCCCGCCCCGGCGCGCCAGGCGGTGCCACAGCCGCGGGCGCCGCTGGGCGATGCGGGCGCCGCCGGCGTCTGCGTGGCCGAGATCCTGCGCGCCCAGCTGCGCCACGGCATTCCCGGCAACATCCTTCTGGGCATCGGCCTGCAGGAGGCGGGGACCCGGCGCGGCGGGCAGCTGACGATCTGGCCCTGGGCGGTCAACGCCGCCGGCGAGGGGCGCATCTTCGACAGCCGCGAGGCGGCGTTGGATTGGGTCCAAGCGCGGCAAGCGGCGGGCGTGCGCTCGATCGACGTGGGCTGCCTGCAGGTGAACCTGCGCTGGCACCCGGAGGCCTTCGCCAGCCCCGCGCAGGGCTTCGATCCGGCGCGCAACATCGACTATGCCGCGCGCTTCCTGCGCAGCCTCTACGAGAAGACGGGCGACTGGCGGCTGGCCGCCGGCTCCTACCATTCGTTCACGCCGGAAAAGCGCGACATCTACCTCGCCTCGCTGGAGCGGAACCTGCGCGTCGCCAACCAGCGGATCGACGCGTTCCGCGCACTCGCCGCCCGCGCGCCGGTGGCCGAGGGCCCGGCCCCGCAGCTGGCCGAGGCGGCCCCGCGCCCGCAGCCCCAGCCGCGCTGGACCGGCCCGACCTGGAGCGCGGCCCTTTCCGGCGGGCGGCACGGGATCTATAGCCGCACGCCGATCCAGCCGGTGCTGCCGGTCTTCACCGCGGTGCCGCAGGGATGAGCGCGCGCGACACCAACACCGGCGGCGCCACCGGGCTGGTCGGCTTTGGCCTGGCGAACCGCGACGTCGGCTTCGCCATCGGCGTCACGCTGGTGCTGGCGATGCTCTTCGTGCCACTGCCGCCGATGCTGCTGGACTTCGCGCTGGCGGTCTCGCTGTCGGTTTCGGTGCTGATCCTGATGGTCGCCCTGTGGATCCCGCGGCCGCTGGAGTTCAACTCCTTCCCCACGCTGCTTCTGGTGGTCACGCTGATGCGGCTGTCGCTGAACGTCGCCTCCACGCGGCTGATCCTCAGCCAGGGGCACACCGGCACCAGCGCCGCCGGCAACGTGATCGAGGGGTTCTCGCGCTTCATCGTTGCCGGCAGCTTCGTCATCGGCATCGTGATCTTCGCGATCCTCGTGGTGATCAACTTCGTGGTCATCACCAAGGGCTCGACCCGCATTGCCGAAGTCTCGGCCCGGTTCAGCCTGGACGCCATGCCCGGCAAGCAAATGGCCATCGACGCCGACCTCGGCGCCGGGCTGATCGACGAGGGCGAAGCCCGCCGCCGCCGCAAGGAGCTGGAGGACGAAAGCGGGTTCTTCGGCGCGATGGACGGTGCCTCGAAGTTCGTGCGCGGCGACGCGGTGGCGGGGATCATCATCACGCTGATCAACATCGTCGGCGGCATCCTGATCGGGGTGCTGCAGCACGGCATGTCGCTGGGCGACGCGGCCAACAATTACACCGTGCTGACCATCGGCGACGGGCTGGTCAGCCAGATCCCGGCGCTGATCGTCTCGATGGCCGCGGGCCTCATCGTCACCAAGGGCGGGACCGAGGGCGCGGCGAACGAGGCCGTCCTGGCGCAGCTCGGCAAGTTCCCCAAGGCGCTGTACATGGCCGCCGCGCTGCTGCTGGGCATCGGCCTGCTGCCCGGCTTCCCGCTGCCGGTCTTCCTGGTCCTTTCGGGCATCATGTCGGGGCTGGGCTACGTCATGCAGCGCCGCGCCAGCGAGGCGAAGGCCCAGGCCGCCCGCCGCGAGGCGCAATCGGCCAAGGCCGAGGAATCGCCCAAGGACGAGCTGGCCGAGAACATGAAGCTGGACGATCTGCGGCTGGAGCTGGGCAATGCCGTCGTGCCGCTGGTCAACGCCCCCGAGGCCGCACTGCCCGGCAAGATCAAGTCGCTGCGCAACCTCTTCGCGCGCGAATACGGCTTCGTCATCCCCCAGGTGCGCATCAAGGATCAGCCCGACCTGCCGCCCAATGCCTACGCGATCCTGGTGCAGGGCGTCGAGGTGGCGCGCGGCGAGGTGCGCCCCACCGGGATGATGATCATCAACCCGCCCGAAGAGCCGGTGAACCTGCCGGGCGAGGCCTGCAAGGAGCCGACCTTCGGGCTGGACGCGCTATGGGTCGCGCGCTCCGACGCGACCAAGGCCGAGGCGCAGGGTTACACCGTCGTCGATCCCGAGAGCGTCATCACCACGCATCTGACCGAGGTGATGAAGGAGCACATGCCCGAGCTGCTGACCTACGGGGCGACGCAAAGCCTGATCGAAGGGCTGGACCGCAACTACCAGAAGCTGGTCACCGACCTGTCGGTCAGCTCGCCGGCGATCCTGGTGCAGCACGTCCTGCAGGCCCTGCTGGTCGAACGTGTGTCGATCCGCAACCTGCCGCTGATCGTCGAGGCGATCGCCGAGATGGGGCGCACCACTTCCAACGTGGTGACGATCACCGAACATGTGCGGCGCCGGCTGGCGAACCAGATCTGCCACGCGCTGACCGATGCCTCGGGCTTCGTGCCGGTGATGACCCTCTCGCCCGCCTGGGACGCGGAGTTCGCCGAGGCGGTGCGCATCAACGGCGACGAGCGCAACTTCCTGATGTCGCCCCAGCGGGTGCAGGAATTCGTCCTCGCCGCCCGGCAGGAGATCCAGAAACACGCCGCCAAGGACGAATGGCCGGCGCTGCTGGTGAACCCCGAGGTGCGCACGTTCGTGCGCTCGATGCTGGAGCGTGTCAGCCCGATGACCCAGGTGATCTCGCACAACGAGGTGCACCGCAAGGCGGCGCTGCGCACCGTCGCGACGATCGGCGGCTAGGGTGCCGGACCTCGCCGCACTTCTGACGGGGCAGGTCCTGGGGGTCTTTGCCGTTTTCGCGCGCCTCGGCGCGGTGCTGATGTTCATCCCCGCCTTCGGCGAGCAGCTGATCCCGGCGCGCCACCGACTGGCCTTCGCGGTGGTACTGTCGATCGCCCTCTACCCCGCGCTGCCGGTGGGCCCGCTGGCGCTGGACCAGCCGCTGGAGCTGGCGCGCATCTTCGCGGTGGAGATCAGCCTCGGCCTGTGGATCGGGCTGATGGGACGCATCCTGCTGAACGCGCTGCAGTTCGCCGGCTTCCAGGCGGGCTATGTCTCGGGCCTGGCGAACGCCTTTGCGCCCAACACCGGCGCCTTCGAGGGGGCGACGCTGATGGGCACGGCGCTGATGCTGGCGGGGGTCGCGCTGATCTTCGCCACCGACATGCACCACCTGATCCTGCGCGCGATCGTCATGTCCTACTCGGTCTTTCCCGCCGGCGTCTGGATGCCGGGCGACCTGGCCAGTCAGGCGGTGCGCACCGTGGCGCAAAGCTTCTACATCGGCGTCATGCTGACGGCGCCCTTCTACGTGCTGGGGCTGACGCTGAACGCGGGCCTCGGCCTGGCCAACCGCATGATGCCGCAGCTGCCGGTCTTCTTCGTTGCCGCCCCGGTGCTGATCGCTGCGGGGATCTTCGTGCTGATGGTCACCGCGCCCAGTCTTCTGTCCACCTTCACCGCGCGCTTCGCCGACTGGCTGCGCGACGGCTTCGTCTTCTAGGGGGCCGGCATGTCGGAGAACGAAGACAAGAGCAGCAAGACAGAAGAGCCGACAGAGCAGAAACTGCGCAAGGCGCGGCAGAAGGGCGACGTCCCAGCCTCGCGCGAGAGCGGCACGATGATGGTCGTCTTCTCGCTGTTCATCGTCACGGTCTTCATCCTGCCGGGCGCCGTGCCGGACCTGGCCGGGGTGCTGGGCCGGATGATCGACCAGGCGCCGCGCGCCGTGGTGGGCGACGGCCGCGCCGGCCTGCACGACCTGGGCGAGCTGACGGGCACGCTGGCCACCGGGATTTTCACCGTCATGGGCCCCGCGCTGCTGGTGATCGTGCTTTGCGCCCTCTTCGGCGTGCTGATCCAGGGCGAGACGGTGGTCAGCCTGGAACGGATCAAGCCCAAACCCTCGAAACTGTCGCCGCTGCAAGGACTGAAGAAGATCGTCTCGCCCGATTCGCTGGTCGAGTTCGCCAAAAGCGTGACCAAGGTGCTGGTCGTCGGCGCCATCGCCGCCTGGGTGGCGCAGGGCGCCGTGCGCGGTATCTGGCAAAGCGAGGCGGTGGTGCCGCAGACGCTCCTTCTCTACGCCTCGGGCGCCATCGCGAAGCTGCTGATCGCGGTCTGCGCCTTCCTGGTGCCGGTGGCGATCCTCGACATCCTGTGGAAGCGCGCGCAGTGGGTGAAGAAGCAGCGCATGTCGCTGCGGGAGATCCGCGACGAGCACAAGGAAAGCGAGGGCGACCCGCACATCCGCGCCCGCCGCGCCGACCTGCGCCGCCAGCGCGCGCGCCAGCGCATCGCCGCCGCCGTGCCCACCGCCAGCGTGATCCTGACCAACCCGACGCATTACGCCGTGGCGCTGCGCTACGAGCCGGGCCAGGACACGGCGCCCGTCTGCGTTGCCAAGGGGGCCGATGTCATGGCCGCCCGCATCCGCGAGCTTGGCCGCGCACACGAGGTGCCGATCGTCGAGAACAAGCCCCTGGCGCGCGCCCTCTACGCCACGATGGAGGTGGACGACATGGTCCCCGGCCAGCACTGGCAGGCGGTGGCCGAGATCATCGGCTACGTCATGGACCTGCGCCGCAACATCCGCCGCGCGCCCCCCGCCGGCTCGCAGCTGCGCGACTGGGAGTAGGCGCCGGGAGCACGGCCCGCTTCCTTGCCCGATGCAAACTGAGGCCGGCTGGGCGCTGAACAGCCCTTTCTCGCCCGATCAATCGTCCCGCCCGGGCTCGGCCGGATTGCTGGAGAAGAGCGCGATCTTGTTGCCCTGCGGGTCGCGCAGGTAGCCGACGTAGAAGCGCGGGCCATAGGCGGCGCGAAATCCCGGCGCCCCCTCGTCGGTGCCGCCCGCGGCCAGCGCGGCGGCATGCAGGGTGCGCACCTGCGCCTGGTCGCGCGCCTCGAAAGCGACCATCGCGCCGTTCCCGGCCGCGGCGGGGCGCCCGTCGAAGGGCGGCTTCACGTAGAAATCCGGCAAGGCCGGCCCGCCGCCCTCCGGCGCGGGCAAGACGAAGCTCAGCCCCTCGGGGCCTTCGGTCAGCGCGTAGCCCAGCGCCGGCAGGAAGGCGCAGTAGAAGCGCCGCGCGCGGTCCATGTCATCGGCGCCGACTGTGACATAGGCGATCATGCGCACCCTCCCCTTTGCCGCGTTCCCTGCCGCGCCAGCCTAATCCGTTAACTAGGGGCGCGGCCAAGAAAAAACCCGCCCCCGGTTGATCGGGGGCGGGCAGCCGCCTGCGCCTGGGGGGACGCGCCGCGGATCAGTTGAGCTTGATCCCGTCCAGCTTCTGGTCGCCGGGCAGTTTCGAGCGTTCGAGGATGATCTTCGAGATCGCGCGCGCCCGCACCACGTTGAGGTTGGCCAGGATCGGCGCCGCGTCCCGTTCGGCCATCGAGCCCAGCACCATGACGGCGACCTCCAGGTCGATATCGTCCATGATGCCGGCGGCCTCCTTGGGTTTCATGTTCTTGTAGAGCGAGACCAGCCGGGCCACGTCCTCGGTCTTGGCGGCCTCGACACGGGCGAGCAGATCCTCCAGCGCCTGCTTGGTCTCGGTCAGGCGGGCCTGCTCGATCGCCAGCTGCTCCTCGGCCAGTTCGATCTCGGCGCGGCGCTGCTCCAGCGCGGCGCGGTCGGCGGCGATCAGCTCCCGCTCCTCGTCGAGGGCGCGCAGCAGCTCCTCCGGCACCGGGCACTGCTCTGGCTCGGCGGCGGCCACGGGCTGCGGCTCGGGGGCGGGCGCGGGCTTGGCCGGGGCGCCGGCCGCCTCGGCCGCGCCGGCAAGACGCGGCAGCGGGGCGCCCGGGGCATGATCGGGCGCGGCGGCCATGAAGACCGTCGCCGCCTTCAGCACGCCGGTCAGCGCCAGGCCGCCGATCAGCAGGGGGGCAGGACGCAGCCGCATCAGGCTTCGCGCCCGCGGGCGGTTTCAAAGAAGCTGCGCACCAGGTCCGACTTGCCAGCGATCGGCGCCACCCCGACGGCGACGCGGGCGCTGGCGCGGCGCGACTGGAAGAACATCCCGCCGGAGGTGGTGGAGGCCTCGCCCGCCTCGGGCGCGGCGCCGGTGCTGGCCGCGGCGGCGCGGGGGGCGCGCACCGGATCGGTCAGCCCTTCGGCGGCGTCCTTCAGGGCCGCGACGGAGGTTTCGGACTTGTCCACCGCGGCGGAGAACTCGCCCACCATCGGCTGCAGGTCCTTCAACGCCGCGATCAGCATCCGCACCCGGCGGTCCACCAGGAAGGCATAGCCAAGCGTGCCTGCCAGCAGCGCCAGGATGACGCCGTCAATCACCAAGGTCATGTTCATCGCTTTGCCCTTCCTTCTCGTCGCAATCCTCGGTCACGCGCACGGCGAGCCGATCTCCCTTGCAGCGCCCGACGACGCCGCGAAACACTTCCATGCCCGACACGGTCAGCACCGCCGGCTCGTCCGC
>JBPEXR010000390.1:0-4333 GCA_052031355.1 Paracoccaceae bacterium | reverse complement strand
CGCATGGGCCCCACGTGCGCCTGGAAGCCGTGCCCCTCGGCCGCCGCCTTGCCGTCGTAGCGCACCGCGAGCGGCAGGAAGTGGTACTGGATGTCGGGGTAGTCCACCCCGGCCCGGCTGCGGATGAAGGCGGCGCTTTCGAACTGGTTGGAAGCGCCCGGCCCGGTCCCGGTAAACAGCCAGCGCGCCCCCACGTAGGCTTTGCCCAGCAGGCTCCAGTAACGGTAGAGGCTGATCGGCTGGCTGGCGGCCATCTGGATGTAGAGCTCCAGGTGGTCCTGCAGGTTCTCGCCCACCCCGGGGCGGTCGGCCACGACCTCGATCCCGTGTTCGGTGAGGTGCTGCGCCGGCCCGATGCCCGAGAGCATCAGCAGCTTGGGTGAGTTGATCGAGGAGGCCGCGAGGATCACCTCCCGCCCCGCCGGGATGACCTGCCGCCGGCCGCGCCGCTCCACCTCGACGCCGGTGGCGCGGCCGTTCTCGATCACCACGCGGCAGGCGAGGCCGCGCAGCACCTTCACGCGGCCCGTCTTCACCGCCGGCTTGAGGTAGGCGTTGGCGGCCGACCAGCGCCGGCCGCGCCAGACGGTCTGCTCCATCGGGCCGAAGCCTTCCTGCTTCTCGCCGTTGTAATCGTCGGTGACCTCGTAGCCGGCCTCGCGCCCCGCCTCGACGAAGGCCTGCACCAGCGGATTGTCGCGCCGCCCGCGGGTGACGTGCAGCGGGCCGGAGCGGCCGCGCCAGGCCGGGTCGCCCCCGTGGCCCATGTCGTGCCAGGTCTCCATCCGCTTGAAGTAGGGCAGCACGTCCGCATAGCCCCAGCCCGCCGCGCCGCTGTCGCGCCAGTGGTCGAAGTCGCGCGCATGGCCGCGCACATAGACCATGCCGTTGATCGAGGAGGAGCCGCCGATCACCTTGCCCCGCGGCGTGGCCAGCCGCCGGCCGCCCAGGTGCGGCTCGGGCTCGGTCTGGTAGCCCCAGTCATAGCGCGGCATGTTCATCGGGTAGCTCAGCGCGCCCGGCATCTGGATGAAGGGGCCGGCGTCGGTGCCGCCATGTTCGATCACCACGACCTCGCGCCCGGCCTCGGCCAGGCGGTAGGCCATGGCGCAGCCCGCGCTGCCCGCCCCGACGATCACGTAATCGGCTGTCATGCTTCAAGCTCCTTGTTCGCCGGCCGGCCCGGGCGCGCCCCGCGAGGCGCAGCCGCGGGCGACCGGCGGCGGCGCGGCGGGCGCTAGAACGGCGCCTCGACCCGCCCCATGCGCACGTAGACGGATTTCACCTGGCTGTAGTGTTCGATCGCGGCGCGCGAGTTCTCGCGCCCGACGCCGGACATCTTCACCCCGCCGAAGGGCGCCTCGACCGGCGCGTCGTTGTAGCTGTTGATGAAGCAGGTCCCCGCTTCCAGCTCGGCGATGACGCGGTGGGCGCGCCCGATGTCGCGGGTGAAGACCCCGGCCGACAGGCCGAACTCCGTCGCGTTGGCGCGGGCGATCACCTCTTCCTCGGTGTCGAACTCCAGCACCGACAGGACGGGGCCGAAAATCTCTTCGCGGGCGATGGTCATCTCGTCGCGCACGTTGTCGAAGAGCGCCGGCTCCATCCAGAAGCCGGGGCGGTCGAGGCGATTGCCGCCGCGCACCAGCCGCGCGCCCTCGGCCTTGCCGGTCTCGACGTAGCGCAGCGCGATCTCCAGCTGCCGGGCCGAGGCCATGGGGCCGAAGTTCGTCGCTTCGTCCAGCGGATCGCCCAGGATCGCGCCCTCCATCCGTTCGGCCATGCGCGC
Organism: Paracoccaceae bacterium; assembly: GCA_052031355.1. GTDB lineage: Bacteria > Pseudomonadota > Alphaproteobacteria > Rhodobacterales > Rhodobacteraceae > JBPEXR01. The sequence goes on along the minus strand of JBPEXR010000390.1, from coordinate 2,544 downwards.
GACGAAAGCCTCGCGCAGGTTCTTCTGCACGAAGACCCGCGTCCCGTTGGAGCAGACCTGCCCCGAGGAATAGAAGTTGCCCAGGATCGCCCCGCCGACGGCATCCTCGAGGTCGGCGTCGTCGAAGACGATCAGCGGCGACTTGCCACCCAGCTCCATCGTGACGTGCTTCACCCCCTCGGCGGCGGCGGCATAGACCTTGCGCCCCGTCGGGACCGAGCCGGTCAGCGAAACCTTGTCGACCCGCGCATCGGTCACCAGCGGCGCGCCCACGGCGCCGGCGCCCTGCACGACGTTGAAAAGGCCCGCGGGCAGGCCCGCCTCGATCAGGATCTCGGCCACCTTCAACGCGCTGAGGGGCGTGACCTCTGAGGGTTTGAAGACCATCGCGTTGCCGCAGGCCAGCGCCGGGGCGGCCTTCCAGCAGGCGATCTGCGTGGGGTAGTTCCAGGCGCCGATGCCGACGCAGACGCCCAGCGGCTCGCGCCGGGTGTAGACCCAATCCTCGCCCAGCTGGATATGCTCGCCCGTCAGGCTGGCAGCGAGACCGCCGAAGTATTCCAGCGCATCGGCACCCGAGGTGGCATCGGCGACCAGCGTTTCCTGCAGCGGCTTGCCGGTGTCGCGGGTCTCCAGCTCCGATAGCTCGCGGTTGCGCGCGCGCATGATGTCGGCGGCGCGGCGCAGGATGCGGCCGCGCTCGGTGCCCGAAAGGCGGGCCCAGTCCCGCTGCGCGCGGCGCGCACTGTCGAGGGCCCGGTCGATGATCGCGGGCGTCGCCTCGTGAAGCTGGGCGATCACCTCGCCCGTGGCGGGGTAGACCACCTCCATCGGCGTGCCGGTGTCATCCTCGACATAGGCGCCGTCGATGAAATGGCTGGCTTGGGGCTGTGTGGGGTAACTCATGATTCACCAGGTTGTTCGGGGGTGGGGGCGCGTCAGGCGCGCCGCAGTTCCAGGTCCAGGGTCTCCAGCACCGATTGCGCGGCGGCGGGGCCGTCGGGCTCGCCCGCGCCCAGCGACTGGCGCAGGTAGACGCCGTCGATCAGCGCCGCGATTCGGCTGGCGGCCGCGGGGGCGCGCGCGCCGATCAGCGGGCGCAGCGAATGGCGCAGGTTGGAGACGATGCGCCGCTGGTAGATCGTCAGCAGGCGCTCGGCCTCGGGCGAGATCTGCGCCAGCACGTAGAAGTTGAGCCAGGCCGCCACGACCTCCCGCCGGAAGTTGTTGGTGGAGAAGGAGGCCCGCACGATCGCCTCGATCCGGGCGCGGGGTCCATCGGCCATCATCAACGCGCCGCGCACTTCCGCAGCGTAAAGCGCCAGGGTGTGCCGCATCGCGGCCAGGAAGATCTGTTCCTTCCCGCCGAAGTAGTGATGCGCCAGCGCCGAGGACATTCCTGCCCGCTTGGCGATCTGGCTGACGGTGATGTCCAGCGTGCCGGCCTCGCCGATCTCGGCAATGGTTGCTTTGACCAAGGCCGCCCGCCGTATAGGTTCCATACCTAGCTTGGGCATCGGACTCTCCCACCCGGGTTGCGTTCTCAAGCTAAATGGTTTTTTATTGACCCGTCAATCAAGAAAACAGGGGGACCCCCGATGAAAGCCAAGACCACACTTTCCGCGCTGGCCGTCATGGCCGCCGGCGCCGCGCCGGCCCTGGCCGATTGCGAGACGATCACCTTCTCCGACGTGGGCTGGACCGACATCACCGCGACCACCGCCGCCACCACCGCGGTGCTGGAAGCGCTGGGTTACGACACCGAGGTGAAAGTACTGTCGGTGCCGGTGACCTATACCTCGATGGCGAAGGGCGACATCGACGTCTTCCTGGGCAACTGGATGCCCACGATGGAGGGCGACATCGCCAAGTACCGCGAGGAAGGCACCGTCGACACCGTGCGCGCCAACCTCGAGGGCGCGAAGTACACGCTGGCGACCAACGCCGCCGGCGCCGCGGCCGGGATCAAGAGCTTCGAGGACATCGCCAAGAACGCCGAGGCCCTCGACAACACGATCTACGGCATCGAGCCGGGCAACGACGGCAACCGCCTGATCATGTCGATGATCGAGGAAGGCGCCTTCGGCCTTGACGGGTTCGAGGTCAAGGAAAGCTCCGAACAGGGGATGCTGGCGCAGGTCGCCCGCGCCACCCGCAAGGACGAGCCGATCGTCTTCCTGGGCTGGGAGCCGCATCCGATGAACGCCAACTTCGAGATGACCTACCTGACCGGCGGCGACGATTACTTCGGCCCGAACCTGGGCGGCGCCACGGTCTACACCAACACCTCCGCCGGCTTCGTCGAGGAATGCCCCAACGTGGGCAAGCTGCTGCAGAACCTCGAATTCTCGCTGGAGATGGAGAACGAGATCATGGGCGCGATCCTGAACGACGGCGAGGACCCGCGCGCCGCGGCCGAAGCCTGGCTGAAGGAGAACCCCGCGGTGATCGAGCCCTGGCTCGACGGCGTGACCACCAAGGACGGCGGTGACGCGATGGAAGCCGTGAAGGCCGAGCTGGGCCTTTAAGCCCCGGCCCCGGGGG
>JBPEXR010000039.1:0-3024 GCA_052031355.1 Paracoccaceae bacterium | reverse complement strand
CGAGGCGTTGCTCACCGGCGCCCAGGCCGCGCGCGGCGGCACCCTGCTGCGGGTGGAGCTGTCGCGCGCCGCGCCGCTGGGCCGCAAGCGCGGCTGGTCCGCCGCCTACCCGGTGGTGCAGTGGAGCGCGCGCAAGTGATCGTCGCGGGCTTCGGATACCGCGCCGGCACCGGGACGGAGAGCCTGGCCGAGGTGCTGGACCGCGCCGCCGCCGGGCGCGCGGTCGGCGTCCTGGCCGCGCCCGAGGACAAGCTGGACGCCCTGCGCCCGCTGGCCGAAGCGCGCGGGCTGCGCCTTTACCCCGTCGGGGCGGAGGACCTGCGCGCCGCGCCGGTTCTCACCCGCTCACCCGCTGCTCTGGCGGCCCGCGGCACCGGCTCGGTCGCCGAGGCGGCCGCCCTTTGCGCCGCGCGCGCGCTTTGCGGGCCAAAGGCGCGGCTCTTAGGCCCGCGGCAGATATCGACCGACCGCCGCGCCACATGCGCGCTTGCGACAGGAGACCCCCAATGACCGTTCACTTCATCGGCGCCGGCCCCGGCGCGCCGGACCTTCTGACCCTGCGCGGCCGCGACCTGATCGCCGCCTGCCCGGTGTGCCTCTACGCCGGCTCGCTGGTGCCGGAGGAGATCCTGGCCCATTGCCCGCCCGGCGCGCGCATCGTCAACACCGCGCCGCTGGACCTCGACGCCATCGTCGAGGAATGCCGCAAGGCGACCGCGGCCGGGCAGGACGTGGCGCGGCTGCATTCGGGCGATCTGTCCGTCTGGTCGGCGCTGGGCGAGCAGCTGCGCCGCCTGCGGGCCGAGGGCATTCCCGTCAGCGTCACCCCCGGCGTGCCCGCCTTCGCCGCCGCCGCCGCCGCGCTGGAGGCCGAGCTGACCCTGCCGGGGCTGACGCAATCGGTGGTGCTGACGCGCACGCCCGGTCGCGCCTCGCGCATGCCCGAGGCCGAGAGCCTGGCCAATTTCGCCCGCACCGGCGCCACGCTGGCGGTGCACCTGTCGATCCACAACCTCGCGAAGGTGGTCGAGGACCTCGTCCCCTTCTACGGCGCCGATTGCCCGGCGGCGGTGGTCTACCGCGCCTCCTGGCCCGAGGAGCGCGTCGTGCGCGCCCCGCTGGGCGGGCTTGAAGCCGCCCTCGGCGAGGGGGTGGAGCGGACGGCGCTGATCCTCGTCGGCCCGGCGCTGGCGCAGGACGGATTCGGGGAAAGCGCGCTCTACAGCCCCGACTACGACCGCCGCTTCCGGCCCGGCTTCGCCCGGGGCGCATCGGGCGCGGCGCCTGCGGGGGGCGATGCCGATGGGTGAGGCCGCAACGATGCTGCCGCCGGGGCTGCTGATCTCTGCCCCCGCTTCGGGGACGGGCAAGACCACGGTGATGCTGGGCCTGCTGCGGGCGCTGTCCGAGGACGGCCTCGCCGTGCAGCCCTTCAAGAGCGGGCCGGATTACATCGACCCGGCGTTCCACCGGGCGGCGGCGGGCCGCGCCTCCTTCAACCTCGACGGCTGGGCCATGGACGCGCCGCTTTTCGAGGAGATCGCCGCCCGCGGCGCCGGCGCCGATATCGCCATCGCCGAAGGCTCGATGGGCCTATACGACGGGGTGGCGACGCGCGGCGCGCAGGGCTTCGGCTCTTCGGCAGAGACGGCGCGGGCGATGGGCTGGCCGGTGGTCCTGGTGCTGGACGTCGGCGGGCAGGCGCAATCGGCCGCGGCCACGGCGCTGGGCTTTGCCCGCTACGCGCCAGAGCTGCCCTTCGCCGGGGTGATCCTGAACCGCGTCGCCTCGCCGCGGCACGAACGGCTGGTGCGCGCCGGGATGGACCGCGCCGGCCTGCCGGTGCTGGGCGTGCTGCCGCGCCGGGGCGATCTGGCGCTGCCCGAGCGGCACCTGGGCCTGATCCAGGCGGTCGAACACCCGGACCTCGAGGCTGCCATCGCGGGCTATGCCGCCTTCCTGCGCGATCACGTGGACCTGGCCGCCCTGCGCGCCGCCGCGCGCGGTGCGCGCCCCGCACCCCCGCGCGATGCCCATGCCGCGCTGCCGCCGCCCCCGGGCCAGCGCATCGCCCTGGCGCGCGACGCGGCCTTCAGCTTCACCTATCCGCACGTGCTGGAAGCCTGGCGCGCCGCGGGGGCGGAGATCCTGCCCTTCTCGCCGCTGGCGGACGAGGCGCCGGACGCCTCCGCCGACCTCGTATGGCTGCCCGGCGGCTACCCGGAGCTGCACGCCGGCCGCCTGGCCGCGGCGCAGACCTTCCGCGCGGCCCTGCGCCGCCATGCGGAGACGCGGCCCGTGCACGGCGAATGCGGCGGCTACATGGCCCTGGGCGCGGCGCTGATCGACAAGGACGGCGCGCGGCACGAGATGGCGGGCCTTCTGGGCCTCGTCACCTCCTACGAGAAGCGCAAGTTCCACCTCGGCTACCGCCGGGCAGAGCTGGCGCGCCCGATGCCCGGCTTCGCCCCCGGCCAAGGCCTGCGCGGGCACGAGTTTCACTATTCCACCATCCTCGAGCAGCCGGACGCGCCGCTGGCGCGCGTGACGGATGCCGACGGCAACCCGGTGCCCGAAACGGGCTCGGCCCGCGGGCGGGTCACCGGCACCTTCTTCCACCTCATCGCGGAGGACCGGGCATGAGCGGTTTCGTCTCCTTCGTCGGCTCCGGCCCGGGCGATCCGGAGCTGTTGACCCTGAAGGCCGTGAACCGTTTGAAACAGGCAGATGCCGTGCTCTTCGACGACCTCTCCTCGGGGCCGATCCTGGGGCATGCGCGCCCGGGGGCGGACCTTGTCGGCGTGGGCAAGCGGGCGGGGCGGCCCTCGCCCAAGCAGCACCATGTCAGCCGGCTGCTGGTGGATTATGCCCGCACCGGCGCCCGCGTCGTGCGGCTGAAATCCGGCGATTCGGGCCTTTTCGGCCGGCTGGAGGAGGAGATGGTCGCCCTGAAGGCCGCCGGCATCGCCTACGAGATCGTGCCCGGCGTGCCCTCGGCCTGCGCGGCGGCGGCGGCGGGCATTC
>JBPEXR010000389.1:0-1509 GCA_052031355.1 Paracoccaceae bacterium | reverse complement strand
GCCGACTGGCGCCTTTCGCGCCACTGGCTGACCTCCGGCAACTGGCGCTACGACCTGACCTCGGACCAATCGGCCCGCGCCGGGATCGGCCTGGAATACCGCAACGAATGCGTGGAGGTGGAGCTTTCCGCCTCGCGCCGCTTCGCCTCATCCTCTAACCTCGAACCATCGACGGATTTCGGGCTCACGGTCGCGCTGAAGGGCTTCAGCACCGGCGGTGATGCCACGGACTTCCGCCGCAGCTGTAGGAATTGACCGCATGACCCGAGCCAAGCGCCCCCTCGCCTCGATCTTCGCCCTCGCGCTGGCCGGCCTGCCGCTGGCCGCCCTGGGCACCGCGCTGCCGCTGGCCGGCCCCGCCGCGGCGCAGGCCAGCTTCTCCGCGGCGATCCGCGTCAACGACCGCGTGATCACCGGCTTCGAGCTGCAGCAGCGCGCCCGCATGCTGGAAGTGCTCAGCGCCCCCGGCAACGCGCAGGAACTGGCCCGCGAGCAGCTGATCGAGGATCGGCTGAAACTGGGCGCCGCCGACCAGCTGGGCCTTTCGGCCAGCGAGGCGGAGATCCGCGCCGGGATGGAGGAATTCGCCGGCCGCGCCAACCTCAGCACCGAGCAGTTCCTGACCGCGCTGGGCCAGCAGGGCGTGCAGGAGCAGACGTTCCGCGACTTCATCCGCGCCGGGGTCCTGTGGCGCAAGGTGGTGCGCGCCCGCTTCGGCAACCGCGCCCGCGTCACTGACGAGGAGCTGGACCGCGCCGGCAGCACCGCCGATGCCGCCAACGTCCGCGTGCTGCTGAGCGAGATCATCCTCCCCGCCCCGCCCGAACGGGCCGAGCAGGTGCGCGCCCAGGCCGAGCGGCTGTCGCAGATCCGCTCCACCGCCGCCTTCTCGCAGGCCGCGCGCGAGGTCTCTGCCGCCCAGACCCGCGGCGCCGGCGGCCAGCTGCCCTGGCGCCGGCTGGACGAGCTGCCGGCCGGGCTGCGGCCGCTGATCCTGGGCCTCGCCCCCGGCGAGGTGACGGACCCGATCCCGATCCCCAACGCGATTGCCCTCTTCCAGCTGCGCGCGATCGAAGAAGGCGCCTACCGCGCGCCGCAGGTCGGCCAGGTGGACTACGCCGTCTACTACCTGCCCGGCGGGCGCAGCGAAGCCACGGTGGCCGAGGCCCGGCGCATCGCCGCGCGGCTCGACAGCTGCGACGACCTCTACCCGGTGGCGAAAGGCCAGCCGGCGGACCGGCTGCAACGCCGCACCGCCGCCCCCTCGGCCCTGCCCGGCGATGTGGCGGCGCAGCTCTCGCAGCTCGACCCCGGCGAGGTCTCGCTGGCGCTGACCCGGGCGCAGGACGGCGCGCTGATGCTGCTGATGCTCTGCGACCGCGCCGCCCCGGGCGAGACGCTGAGCACCGCCCGCGACGACGTGCCGACGCCGGGCGATGACAGCGCGCAAAGCGGCGCGCAGAACGGCGGGGAGGCGGCCGAAGGCTCTGCCGCGGCCGAGCGGGAGGC
>JBPEXR010000388.1:0-4497 GCA_052031355.1 Paracoccaceae bacterium | reverse complement strand
TCGGGGAAGAAGTTCTTGAACTCCCCGTAAAGCTGCGCCGCCAGCGTCTTGTTGGGGGCCAGGATGATCGCCGGGCGCTGCGTCTCCTCGATGATCTTGGCCATGGTGAAGGTCTTGCCGGTGCCGGTGGCGCCCAGCAGGACCTGGTCGCGCTCGCCCGAGGTGATGCCGCCCGCCAGTTCCGCGATCGCCGTCGGCTGGTCGCCCGCCGGGTCGAAATCCGTCTGCATCCGCAGCCGTTTGCCGCCCTCCAGCTTGGGGCGCGATTTGACGTCGGGCGCCGGCGCGTGCAGCAGGGGGGCCGTCTTGTCGGAATGGGCGTAGGGCATCGGAACCTCGGGCTTCTGGCTCTCTTAAATTGATCCTATTTTGTTCCTGTTCAACCCCCGCCGCCGCGCGCATGCATGGCGGGATGGGGCTTGCCCGTGCGGGCCGAATGGCCGATAACGCCCGGCGACAGTCAAGGAGCCTTCTCATGCGCGCACGCATCTTCCGGCCCGCTCGCACGGCCATGTCCTCCGGCACGGCGAAAACGCGGAAATGGATTCTGGAATTTGCCCCGGCCGAGGCGCGGGACATCGACCCGCTGATGGGCTGGACCTCCTCTTCGGATACGCAAAGCCAGGTGCGGCTGACCTTCGACACCAAGGAAGCGGCGCTGGACTATGCCCGCGACCACGGGATCGACGCGCAGGTCTTCGAGCCGAAGGAGCGCCGGGTGAACATCCGCCCCCGCGGCTACGGCGAGAATTTCGCCACCGACCGCCGCACCGTCTGGACCCACTGAAAGCGGGCTTCGCGGGCGACTTCGCAGCTGCAACGCGCCGCCCCGCTGCGGCCGCAAGCGCGCCCCGCGGGCCTTGCCAAATCCGCCGCGATCGCCCAGAACCGCCCCAGCGGTCCCTTAGCTCAACTGGATAGAGCAGCTGACTTCTAATCAGCAGGTTCGGGGTTCGAGTCCTCGAGGGATCGCCAGATTTTCGCTGACATTTTCCCCGCCAAGCGCCTTCACCCCAGGGCCCCGCTTTCGCGCCAGCGCTCCAGGTCCTCGGCCGTGGCTCCGGCCTCCTGCAGCAGCGCGGCGCTGTCGGCGCCGGGCGCCGGGGGCGGGGCAGGGGGCGGCGGGGCGCTGCGCGAGAAGCGCGGGGCGGGGGCGGCCTGGGTCACGCCGCCGGGGGCGATGAAGGTGCCGCGCGCGGCGAGATGCGGGTGCTCCGGCGCCTCCGACCAGCGCAGCACCGGGGTGACGCAGGCGTCGGTGCCCTCGAAGATCTCCATCCATTCGGCGCGGCTGCGGCGGGCGAAGAGGGCAGCGAACTCGGCCCGGCGGGCGGGCCAGCTGTCGGCCTCCATCTGCCGCGTCTTCAATTCTTCCGGCAGGCCGGCGCGGTCCACCAGCTCGGCGAAGAACTGCGGCTCCAGCGGCCCGACGGCCAGGTAGCCGCCGCAGGCGCATTCGTAGCAGCGGTAGAAGGGCGCGGCGCCATCCAGCAGGTTCGCCTCGCGCTGCTCGCGCCACTGGCCGCGGGCGATCCAGGCGTGCACCAGCGCCATCAGCGCCGCCGAGCCGTCGACCATGGCCGCGTCGATCACCTGGCCGCGGCCCGAGGTCTGCCGCTCCCACAGCGCCGAGAGAATGCCGAGCAGCAGGAACATCGTCCCGCCGCCGTAATCGGCGCCGATGTTCAGCGGCGGCGGCGGGGGCGCATCCGCAGGCCCCAGCGCGTGCAGAAAGCCGGTCAGGCCCAGGTAGTTGATGTCGTGCCCGGCCATCTGCGCCCAGGGCCCCTCCTGGCCCCAGCCGGTCATCCGCGCGTAGATCAGCCGCGGGTTGGCGGATTGGCAGGGCGCGGGGCCCAGGCCCATACGCTCCATCACGCCGGGGCGGAACCCCTCGATCAGAACGTCGGCGCGGGCGATCAGCAGCAGCGCCGCCTCGATGCCGCCGCGCGCCTTGACGTTCAGCCGGACCGAGCGTTTGCCGCGGTTGTTGATGTCGGTGGGATCGGCCGCCCCGCCGCGGCGGGTGATCAGCGTGACCTCGGCGCCCAGGTCGGCCAGCAACTGCCCGGCCAGGGGCGCGGGGCCAAGGCCCTCGAATTCCACCACGCGTAGGCCCGCGAGGGGTCCGCCGGCGCCGCCGGCGCGCTCTGCTATCTGGTCCATGCCCGTCCTCCCGCAGGCATCACAAAGGCTGCGGCGCAGCGCGGCAAGTGCGGACGCTGCGTCATTCCGCCGCGATGAGTCATTGACGCGAATGACCTTCGCGGTCTTTCATCGGCCCAGGCGTTCCGTTTGCAGGGAGGAGGCAAACATGAACCCACGACCCAGCCCCGCCCGCGCCGGACCGCGCGACCGGGGGTAGTATGGAATTAATTCAGCTGGTGATCGGCGGTGTGGCCTCGGGCTGCATCTATGGCCTCGTCGCCCTGGGCTTCGTGCTCATCTACAAGGCGACCGAAGGCGTGAATTTCGCGCAGGGCGACATGATGATGCTGGGGGCCTTCATCGCCCTGGGGCTGGTCAACACCGCGCATTGGGGGCTGCCGTTCCTGCCCGGCGTGTTGATCGCCGCGGCGATGATGTTCGGCATCGGCTACGGCATCGACCGTTTCGTGGTGCGCCGGATCTTCGGGCAGCCGCAGTTCGCGCTGGTCATCCTGACCATCGCGCTGGGCTTCGTGCTGCGCTTCATCGCCGGCTCGATCTGGGGCTTCACCCCGCTGGTGCTGGAGACGCCCTTCTCCGGGCGCGCCTTCCACCTCGGCGGCGTCGTCATCGGCTTTGCGGACATCGTGACGATCCTCGTGACCGCGGTGCTGACGCTGCTGCTGTGGGGCTTTTTCGCCTTCACCCGGCTGGGGCTGGCGGCGCAGGCCGCCTCGCAGAACCAGATGGCGGCCTACATCGTCGGCGTTCCGGTGCAGCGCCTCAACTCGCTGATCTGGGGGCTTTCGGGGGCGGTGGCGACCATCGCCGGTGTGCTCTACGCCTCAAAGGGGGCGATCGATCCCAACATCGGCCTGCTGGGCATCAAGGCCTTCGCGGCGGCGGTGATCGGCGGCTTCGGCAGCCTGCCGGGGGCCTTGCTGGGCGGTATCCTGATCGGCGTGGTCGAGGCGCTGGCAGCCCGGCACCTGCCCGCCGGGATCAGCCAGATGAGCCCCTACGTGCTGATGCTGGTGGTGCTGGTGACACGCCCGGGCGGCCTGTTCAGCCAGCTTCAGGCGAAGAAGGTCTGACCCATGCGCATCGTCTTCAAGAAGAACTACGACCGGGATATCGACTTTCACAAGGACTGGATCGACCGCGGCAAGATCCTGGCGCTGGTCGCGTTCATGGCGCTGCTGCCCTTCCTGGTGGGCGAATACTACCTGGCCGAGGCCGCCAACACGCTGATCTGGGCCCTGGCCGGCATGGGGCTGATGCTGCTGGTCGGCCATTCGGGGCAGGTCAGCCTGGGGCACGCGGCCTTCCTGGCCATTGGCGCCTATACCGACGCGGCGCTGATGCGGGCGGGCCTGCCCTTCCCGCTGGCCTTCGCGGCGGCGGGGCTGCTGGCGGGCGTCTTCGGCGCGCTGGTCGCGGTGCCGGCGGTGCGCCTGTCGGGGATCTACCTCGCCATCGCGACGCTGGCGCTTTTCGTCATCGTCGAGGAGCTGGTCATCATCCTGGAGCCGATCACCGGCGGCGTCGGCGGCATCTTCGCCCCCTCGATCGAGATGTTCGGCATCAGCTTCGACCGCTACGGCGCGCTGGACAACTTCTACTGGCTGATCCTGGCGGTGGTGGTCGCCGTCACCGCGGCCTACGCGAACCTACTGCGCAGCCCCACGGGGCGGTCCTTCATGGCGGTGCGCGACAGCGAGGTGTCGGCCCGGGCGCTGGGCATCAACGTGACGCGCACGCGGGCGCTGGCCTTTGGCCTGTCCAGCGCGATCACCGGGCTGGCCGGCGCGCTGATGGGGCATTTCATCGGGTTCTTCAACTACGAGGCCTTTTCGATCTTCATCTCGATCAACCTGCTGCTGGTGGTCACCATCGGCGGGCTGGGCTTCATCCAGGGGGCCTTCTTCGGGGCCATCCTGATCGCCGCGGTGCCGCAGCTGATCTCGATCCTGCGCGACGGGGCGAAGGCGAACCTGGGCGTGGACCTGGGCTCGGTCCCCGGCCTCGACACGATGATCTTCGCGGCGATCCTGATCGCCTTCATCATCTACGAGCCGGCGGGCCTCTACGGTCGCTGGCTGAAGATCCGCACCTACTGGGAGCTGTTTCCCCTGGCGCGGCGCGACATGTTCCGCCGCCAGAAGTCCTACCTGAAGACGGAGCGGATGCGATGAGCTTTCTCAAGGTCGACGACCTGGCGATCCACTTCGGCGGCGTGAAGGCCGTGGACGGCGTCAGCTTCGAGGTCGAGGAGGGGGAGGTCTTCTCCATCATCGGGCCGAACGGGGCGGGCAAGTCCACGATCTTCAACCTGATCTCGCGCCTCTA
>JBPEXR010000387.1:0-1707 GCA_052031355.1 Paracoccaceae bacterium | reverse complement strand
CTCATTCTCGCCGTCGGTGGTGGCATGTCGCGGCTCGGGCAGGAACGCGGTGCCGTCCGGGGCGGCGCCATCCGGCGCGCTGCGCAGCGCCGCCGTGCCCGGCGCCCCGTCCAGTGCCCCGTCCAGCGCCCCGTCCGCCGCCACGTCGCTGAGGCGGTCCATGTCCCGAAGCGGATCACCGCAACCCGCCAGGGCGATGGCGGCGGCAAAAGCCAGGATATGCGGCAGGCGCAGGATCATGGCGGGGGGTTCTACCCCAGCGCGCCGCCGCGGTCCAGCCGAGGGCCCCTGCCCCGCGCCGCTCCCCCCCGCCGCTACCGTTCCGTCGCGCCCTTGCCGGCCATGATGCGCGGGCGATAGCCCTCGATCCGGCGCAGGCGCGTCTCGGGGCGTTTGGCGGATGAGAGGTGAATGACGTAGCTGCGCTGCCGCCCCGGTGTCAGCGCCGCGAAACCGGCGGCGAGCGCGGGATCGTCGGCCAGCACACCGGCCAGATCCTCGGGCAGTTCCACCGGAGGGCGCGCGCGTTTCGGGGCCGGGCCTTCCTCGGCGCGCCGCATCGCCTCGGCCAGGTAGCCCTGCAGGCTGGGCGCCAACTCCGCGACCTGCGCCGCGCCGCTGAAGCGGATCATGCTTGCATCGCGGCTGTTGGGGCCCGGCCGCTCCAACAGGCCGGCGGGGTCGGACAATCGCGCGGCGTTCAGGAAGCTGAGGCGGAAATCCCCCCGGAAAGCGCCGATCAGGGCAATGTTGCGCCCGCGGTGCAGGTAGCAGGGATGGCCCCATTTCACCTGCTCCTCCAGCCCCGCGCCAAGGCAGATGGCGCGCAGCGCGTGCAGGCCCTCGGCCCAGCGGCGGGCGGAGCAGTCGGCGGTTGCAAACCGCGGGCAGCGGCCGCAGCCGTCGGCGAAGTATTCCCGGGCCTCGGTGATCATTCGCGCCTCCGCATCGGCCCCGCTTCCACACCGCTCTTGCGCCGACCACCGCCGGGCCGGCGCGGCGTCAGACTTCCTCGACCTGCAGCACCCCGCCCAGGGATTTCAGCGCGCCCTTGATCTCTGGCGAGACGGGGAATTCCTCCTCTAGGTCGATCTCCACCTCGCCGGGCAGTGCCGGGTCCATCAGACACAGGTAGATCGGACCGCGCGCGGCGCGCTGCGCCTGGGCGCGCGCCTGCTCCAGCACAGAGGCGACCGAGGGCACGGCCTCCGGCGCCTCCAGGAAGATCCGCAGCCCCGAGGCGCCGGCGTCGGCCACCGCCACGTCGATCGGCGCGACCGAGCGGCCCAGCAGCTTCAGCTGGTCGCTTTCCATCGTCGCCTCGACGGTGACCACGACCTTGGCGCCGGTCTCCAGGTGCTCGCGGCTTTTCTCCAGCGTCTCGGAGAAGAGCGTGACCTCGTAGGCGCCGGTGGTGTCCGACAGCTGGGCGAAGGCGAAGCGGTTGCCGCGGGCCGACTTGCGCTCCTGCCGGCCGGCGACGACGCCGGCGAGCTTGGCGACGCAGGGGCCGCGCTCGGCCTTGGCGGTCAACTCGTCCAGCGTCATCACGCCCTTGCGCTTCAAGGGCGCCATGTAGTCGTCCAGCGGATGGCCGGAGAGGTAGAAGCCCACGGCCTTGAACTCCTCTGCCAGGCGTTCGGCGGGCAGCCAGTCGTTCACCGGGGGCAGGCGCGGCTCGGGCAGGTCCTCGCCCGCCTCGCCGAA
>JBPEXR010000386.1:0-3768 GCA_052031355.1 Paracoccaceae bacterium | reverse complement strand
GGCCCAACTGTCACATCTTCCATCGGATGGCCACGCTTACGAAAGGCCCTGCTATCCGAACCGACCTACTCAACGCCACTTGAACCTGCTGCCCAGAACTCGACGCAGACGGAAAACCGGGGGCCCGCTGGCGCCGAACGATACCGCGGACGCCCTGCGAGAACCCCGCGCTACGCGCCCTCCGGCGCCTTCGTCGCAAGCTGCACCACCTCGGCGGGGGCGGGCGTGCGGGGCGCTTCGAAATCCGCCGCGCCCTCCAGCGCCTGCGCCAGGCGGTGGCGATACTCGGACCGGGGCACCTCCACCCCGCCCATCGAGGCAAGGTGCGGCGTCAGGAATTGCGTGTCGAAAAGGGTGAAGCCCCCCGCGCGCAGCCGCGCCACCAGGTAGGCCAGCGCGATCTTCGAGCCGTCGCGGCGGCGCGAGAACATGCTTTCCCCGAAGAACGCCGTGCCCAGCGTGACGCCGTAGACGCCGCCGGCCAGCGCGTCGTTCTGCCAGACCTCCAGCGAATGGGCGTGGCCCATGCGGTGCAGCGCCTCGTAGAGGGCGGCGATGCGGGCGTTGATCCAGGTCTCGGCGCGGTCGGCACAGGCAGCCACCACCCCGGTGAAATCGCGGTTCACGGTGATCTCGTAATCCCCGCGCCGCAGCCGGCGCGCCAGCGAGCGCGAGACATGAAAGCCCGAGAGGGGGATGATGCCGCGGTGCCGCGGGTCGACCCAGAAAAGCTCCGGGTCCTCGCGGCTTTCGGCCATGGGGAAGACCCCCACGGCATAGGCCCTGAGCAGCAGCTCGGGCGTCAGGTTGCGATCCGGGTCCTGCATCCGCGGTGCGGCGGCGCGGGCGACCCCATGGCGGGGCCGCCCAGCGGCGTCAGCCGTTCAGGTTGCTTTCCAGCCAGCGTTCCAGCCAGTGGATGTTGTAATCGCCCGTCTGCACGGCCTTTTCCTGCAGCAGCGCGTGGAACAGCGGCACCGTGGTGTCGACGCCGTCCACGATCAGCTCGCCCAGCGCGCGGCCCAGGCGCGCCAGCGCCTCGTTCCGGTCGCGGCCGTGCACGATCAGCTTGCCGATCAGGCTGTCGTAGTAGGGCGGGATCTTGTAGCCGTCGTAGAGCGCCGAATCCATCCGCACCCCCAGCCCGCCGGGGGCGTGGTACTGGGTGATCTTGCCCGGGCAGGGCGAGAAGTTCGGCAGTTTCTCGGCGTTGATCCGCACCTCGATGGCGTGGCCGTTGAGCTGCAGATCGTCCTGGGTGAAGGACATCGGCAGGCCTTCGGCGACGCGGATCTGCTCGCGCACCAGGTCCACGCCGAAGATCGCCTCGGTCACCGGGTGCTCCACCTGCAGGCGGGTGTTCATCTCGATGAAGTAGAACTCGCCGTCCTCGTAGAGGAACTCGATCGTGCCGGCGCCGATGTAGTTGATCTTGGCCACAGCGTCGGCGCAGATGGCGCCGATGCGGGCGCGCTCCTCGGCGCTGATGGCGGGGCCGGGGGCCTCCTCGAAGACCTTCTGGTGGCGGCGCTGCAGCGAGCAGTCCCGCTCGCCCAGGTGGACCGCCTGGCCCTTGCCGTCGCCGAAGACCTGGATCTCGATGTGCCGCGGGCGCTGGAGGTACTTCTCGATGTAGACCTCGTCGTTGCCGAAGGCGGCCTTGCCCTCGGCCCGGGCGGTCTGGAAGGCGCGCTCCATCTCGGCGGCGTTGCGCGCCACCTTCATGCCGCGCCCGCCGCCGCCGGCGGTGGCCTTGATGATCACCGGGTAGCCGAACTCCTCGCCCAGCTTCTTGGCCTCCTCCAGCGTGGCGACCCCGCCGTCCGAGCCCGGCACGCAGGGCACGCCCAGCTTCCGCATGGTTTCCTTGGCGGTGATCTTGTCGCCCATGATGCGGATATGCTCGGCCGTGGGACCGATGAAGGTGATGCCGTGGTCCTCGACGATCTGCACGAACTTGGCGTTCTCGGACAGGAAGCCGTAGCCCGGGTGGATCGCCTGGGCGCCCGAAATCTCGCAGGCGGAGATGATCGCCGGGATCGACAGGTAGCTGTCGGTGCCGGGCGGCGGGCCGATGCAGACCGACTCGTCGGCCATGCGGACGTGCATCGCGTCGCTGTCGGCGGTGGAATGCACCGCGACCGACTTGATGCCCATCTCGCGGCAGGCGCGGATCACCCGCAGGGCGATCTCGCCGCGGTTTGCGATGAGGATCTTTTCGAACATGGGTTCCGCCTTATTCGAGGATGACCAGCGGGGCGCCGTATTCCACCGCCGCGCCATCCTCGACCAGGATGCGCTTGACGGTGCCGGACTTGGGCGCGGGGATGTGGTTCATCGTCTTCATCGCCTCGACGATCAGCAGCGTGTCGCCTTCGCTGACCTGGGCGCCCACGGTGATGAAGGAGGGCGCGCCCGGCTCCGGCTGCAGGTAGACGGTGCCGACCATGGGCGAGGTGACGGCGCCGGGGTGGCTGGCCGGATCCTCGGGCGTCTCGGCAGGGGCGCTGGGCGCGGGGGCGGCCGCTGCGGGCGCCGGGGCGGCCGCGGCCGGGGCGGGCGCGGCGACGGGGGCCGGCGCGGCCTGCAAGTGGCGGCTGACGCGCACGTTCAGGCTGTCGTCCTCGCCGTACTCACGTTTCACTTCCAGATCGCTCAGATCGTTCTCCCGCAGGAGCTCGGCCAGTGCCTTGATGAAGGCCACGTCGTCGTCATGCGATTTTTTCGTCATCTTATCCTCGACCGGTAATGGCGCGCCCGTGGCGGGCGTTGTCTGTCCTCGCGCCGCTTATAGGGCATGGCCCTTGGGGTGAAAAGAAGCCTGTGACGGCCAATCTGGCCGAATCCGGCCCCCAAGGCGAGCAGAATTGCCCCTAAAGCGGCATGCCGGAGAGTTTGGCGACCAGCTCGGCCAGCTTGCGGGCCTGGAACTTCTCCAGCAGGCGCGCGCGGTAGACCTCGACCGTGCGGTAGGAGAGGTTGATCTCGCGCCCGATCTCCTTCGAGGTCAGCCCGCGGCAGGTCAGGATCGCCACCTCGCGCTCGCGCGGGGTCAGGCTGACCACCGGGCGTTCCATCGACAGGTCCGCGAAGGTCCAGACGCCGCGCGCGAAAGGCGCCTCGGGGGTGAGGGACTGGCCGCGCACGCGGCACCAGAAAAGGCTGCCGTCGCGCCGCCGCATCACCCGCTCGTCGTGGTAGAGCGGATCGTGCGTCATGGTGGCCAGGCGTTCGCCGATCTTCTCGTAGTCGTCGCGCGAGGGGTAGTGCGGCGCCAGCGGCGAGCCGATGAAGCTTTCCCGCGGGCCGCCGAACATGGCCGCGAAATGTGCGTTGCATTCGACGATCACGCGCGCCTCCAGCAGCACCAGCCCCACGGGCGCGGCATCGAAGATCAGCGCGCGGGGGTCCGGGGCGGGGTCCGAATGGGGCGTGCCGGCTACGCTGGGCGCGTCGCCGGCGGGCGCGCCGGACGGGCCCGGCGCGGTCGAGGCACCGGGGCGGCGGTTCGAATCTTCGGAGGCGTCGGGGGCTCGTCTGGCGTCCATGCGCCTGCATAGCATTGCCCGGGCGGGCGGGGCCAGCCTTTGGGCGGGGGCCGGAGCAGGGCTCAGGGTTTCCCGGTCTCGGAGGGGCAAGTTGGCGCGGGCGTTCAGGACGGGCCTAGCAAAGATCGTGGCATGGAGTATTCGCGCCGGGCCGAGGGGCTAGCGGTGCGGCGGTACGGCTTTCTCCGGCAAACGAGGCGTGTGGCGGAGCATCGTCACC
>JBPEXR010000385.1:0-5313 GCA_052031355.1 Paracoccaceae bacterium | reverse complement strand
GGGCGCTGGAAAGACCGGCTGCCTTCCGACCTTTCAGAAGCTTATGTGCAGCGCGCGGAGGCGGAGCTTGGCAAGGACGCGGCCGCCTGGCTGAAAGGCGGTCGGCTGAAGGGGTAGGGAGGTTGAGGTTGTGGTGGGGGCGCCATTCCATGGCGCTCACCACCCGCGCAACGGCCCCGAAACCAAGGCGCACTACGCCCGGTCGATTGCTCTTCGTTCAGCAAGATCAGGGGGATAGTGGCGGAGAGACAGGGATTCGAACCCTGGGACCCCGTGAAGGGTCAACGGTTTTCGAGACCGCCCCGTTCGACCACTCCGGCACCTCTCCGCGGGGGTCTGGGGGCAGCATTTAGTCGCTGCGCCCGAAGCGTGCAACCGGAAAATCCCACAAAACTCGCGGCGGCGTGATCGCGCGGCGCCGGGGCAGGGCGGACGCTTGGATTCGGCGCCGGCGAGGGCTACCTAAGGCGCAGGAACCCGGAGGCATCATGTTGCACATTCAATCCCCGCGCGCGCGGCTGCCGCGCCTGGCCCTCGCGGGCCTTGTCGCGCTGCTGGTGCTGCCCTTCGCCGCTGCCGCGCAGGCGCAGGAGGCGGCCGTGGACCGGCTGATGGCCGCGCTGCGCATCGGCCGCGTGATCGAGGTCATGCGCGAGGAGGGGCTGGCCCACGGGGACGAGCTGGCCGCGGAGATGCTGCCCGACGGTGCGGGCGCGCTGTGGCAGCGCGAGCTCGAGAAGATCTACGACACCGAGGCCATGGCCCGCACGGTGCGCGAGGGGTTCGAGGACGGGCTCGAGGGCGCCGATATCGCCCCGGTGCTGGAGTTCTTCGCCGGACCCGAGGGCCAGCGCCTGGTCGGGTTGGAGATCAGCGCCCGCGAGGCGCTGATGGACCCCGACGTCGAGGAGGCCGCCCGCGAGCGCTTCCGCCAGCTCGAGGCGCAGGACGACCCGCGCTTCCGCCTGGTGCAGGAGTTCGTGCGCGCCAACGACCTGGTCGAGGCCAACGTCGAGGGGGCACTGAACGCCACCTACCAGTTCTATATCGGCCTGTCGGACGGCGGCGCGATGGACATCGGCGAGCAGGAGATCCTGGCCCAGGTCTGGCAGACCGAGGCGGAGACCCGCGCGGACACGCGCGAATGGCTCTATGCCTTTCTGCTGATGGCCTACCAGCCGGTGCCCGATGCGGTGCTGCAGGACTACATCGCCCTCAGCCGCACGCCGGGCGGGCAGGCGATGAACCGCGCCCTCTTCAACGGGTTCGACGACATGTATGGCGATATCTCCTACGCGCTGGGACGGGCGGCGGCCCAGGCGATGCAGGTGCAGGACCTCTAGGCCGGGCGGGGCCCGCGCGCCTTGCGTGATGCCCCCTTGACAATCCGCGGGCCTGCCTTGATAAGCCGCAGTTCATCGGGGCCTTTCGGCCTCGTTTTCGATTGCAATATCGCCCGATGGGGCGCGCTGTCCGAGGCGGCCGGGGATTCACCCGCAGGCCAAAACGCCCGAAAGGGGGCCACAGGGACGCGGAGAGACAAGGAAGATGCACATGTTTGCGGTCCTCAAGACCGGTGGCAAGCAATACAAGGTTCAATCCGGCGATCTGCTGCGGGTTGAAAAGCTGGCTGCCGATGCGGGCGAGAAAGTCCAATTCAACGAGATTCTGATGCTGGGCGGCGACAAGCCGGTCCTGGGCGCACCCCTCGTCGACGGCGCTGCCGTCCAGGCCGAGGTGATCGACCAGATCAAGGGCGAGAAGGTCATCCACTTCGTCAAGCGCCGCCGTAAGCACGGCTCCAAGCGCACCAAGGGCCACCGCCAGCAGCTGACCCTGCTGCGCGTCACCGACATCCTGGAAAAGGGTGCCGACAAGAGCGGCGTGAAGGCCGCCCTGGGCGCAGGCTCCGTGCCTGCCGGTGACAAGCCCGCCGCGAAAGCCGCGCCGGCCAAGAAGGCCGCGGCCCCCAAGGCCGCCGCGAAAGCCGAAGCGCCCAAGGCCGCTGCCGCCGACGATCTGACCCAGATCACCGGTGTCGGTCCCGCCGCCGCCAAGAAGCTGAACGAAGCCGGTATCACCACCTTCGCACAGCTCGCCGCCGTGGACCCCGAGACCTTCGAGGCCACCAAAGTCAAGCCCGAGTGGGTCGAGCAGGCCAAGACCCTGGCCTGAGCAGAAGGAGAGTAACTTATGGCACATAAAAAAGCAGGCGGTTCCTCCCGTAACGGTCGCGACTCCGCGGGCCGCCGTCTTGGCGTGAAGCTCTACGGTGGTCAGTCGGCCATCCCCGGCAACATCATCGTGCGCCAGCGCGGCACCAAGTGGTGGCCGGGCGAGGGTGTCGGCATGGGCAAGGATCACACCATCTTCGCAACCGTCGAAGGCAACGTGACCTTTCACAAGGGCCTGAAGGGCCGCACCTTCATTTCCGTCCTGCCAGCGGCGGAAGCTGCCGAATAAGCCGACCCGGCACGCAAGGAATAAAGGGGGATCGGCGCAGGCCGGTCCCCCTTCTCGTTTTGGGCGATTTACCTTGCGGCAAGCGGGCACTTGCACCGGGCCGGGGTGATCGCCATCTTGGAAGAAAACCCCCGCTGCCAATGGCTTCGGGGCGCAGAAACGATGGTCCGGAGGCCGCGCGCCGCACCGGACCCCCATCGAGGAGGACGCCATGAAGCTCGAATCCATCCAGGCGCAGCCCGTGATCGAGGCCGAACGGTTCGACCTGCGCCCGCTGCGCCGGTCCGACCTTGGGTTGATCGAGCTTTACGGCGGGGACGAGCGCGTGGCGCGCCAGACCAGCTCCATCCCGCATCCGCTGCCCCCCGGCGCGGCCGAGGCCTTCATCGCCCGCGCCCAGGCCGAGGACCGGACCGAGGATGTCTGGGCGATGGACGGCACCAAGGCCGGCACCTCCGAGCTGATGGGCGTCATCTCGCTGGAGCGGATGGACCGCAACCAGTCCGAGGTCGGCTACTGGGTGGCGCCCGCCTTCTGGAACACGGGGCTCGCCTCCGAGGCGGTGCGCGCGCTGGTCGAGGCGAACCCGATGAACAACGACACGATGTTCGCTTGCGTCTTCCAGGACAACCCGGCCTCGGCCCGGGTGCTGACGAACTGCGGCTTTCAGTACCTGGGCGACGCCGAGACCTATTCGGTCGCGCGCGGCGCCAATGTTCCCACCTGGACCTACAGCCGGAAACTGGGCCGAAATCAGGATTGAGCCGCGCGCCCGTTTCGGGCAAGTGAGGCGGATGAGGGCCCCTCGCGCGGCCCGTGAAAGGCGAAGCGATGAAGTTCCTCGATCTGTGCAAGGTATACGTCCGCTCGGGCGGCGGCGGCGGCGGGGCGGTCAGCTTCCGGCGTGAGAAGTTCATCGAATACGGCGGCCCGGATGGCGGCGACGGCGGCAACGGCGGCTCGGTCTGGGCCGAGGCAGTCGAGGGGCTGAACACGCTGATCGACTTCCGCTACCAGCAGCATTTCTTCGCCAAATCCGGCAAGCCGGGCATGGGCAAGCAGCGCACCGGCGCCGATGGCGACGACATTGTGCTGCGCGTGCCCGTGGGCACGGAGATCCTGGAGGAAGACCAGGAAACCGTCGTCGCGGACCTGACCGAGGTGGGCCAGCGCGTGCTTCTGGCACGCGGCGGCAACGGCGGCTGGGGCAACCTGCACTTCAAAAGCGCGACCAACCAGGCGCCGCGCCGGGCCAACCCCGGCCAGGAAGGGGTGGAGCGTACCCTCTGGCTGCGGCTGAAGCTGATCGCGGACGTGGGCCTTCTGGGCCTGCCCAACGCCGGCAAGTCGACCTTCCTGGCCGCCACCTCCAACGCGCGGCCGAAGATCGCGGATTACCCCTTCACCACGCTGCATCCCAACCTCGGGGTCGTGGGGGTCGACGGGGTGGAGTTTGTCGTTGCCGACATTCCCGGCCTGATCGAGGGCGCGCACGAGGGGCGCGGCCTGGGCGATCTGTTCCTCGGCCATGTCGAACGCTGCTCGGTATTGCTGCACCTGGTCGATGGCACGTCGGAAGATGTCGTTGCCGACTACCGCACCATCGTGCACGAGGTTGAAAGCTATGGCGGCGTTCTTGCGGGCAAGCCGCGCGTCACCGTGCTGAACAAGATCGACGCGCTGGACGACGAGGAACGCCAGGCCGCCCGCGAGGCGCTGGAAGAAGCCTCGGGCGCGCGGGTCTGGATGATGTCCGGCGTGGCCCGCGAGGGGGTGACGGAGGTTCTGCGGGTGCTGCGCAGCCAGATCGACGAGGATCGCCTGCGGCGCGCCGGCGGCGCGGAAGAGGACGCGGAACCGTGGCAACCCTAGGCGAGGCGCGCCGGGTCGTCGTGAAGATCGGCTCGGCGTTGCTGGTCGATCGCGGCACCGGGGATCTGCGCCGCGCCTGGCTGCAGGCGCTGGCCGAGGATGTGGCGGCGCTGAAGGCGCGCGGCACCGACGTCGTTCTCGTCTCCTCCGGCTCCATCGCGCTGGGGCGCGGGGTGCTGAACCTGCCGCCCGTGGACCTGCCGCTGGAGCAAAGCCAGGCCGCCGCCGCCGTCGGCCAGATCCGCCTGGCCCGCGCCTACGAGGAAGCGCTTGCGCCGCACGGCATCACCGCCGCGCAGGTGCTGGTGACGCTGGAAGACAGCGCCGATCGCCGGCGCTACCTCAACTCCCGCGCGACGCTGGCGACGCTGCTGTCGCTGGGCGCCGTGCCCATCGTGAACGAGAACGATACCGTCGCCACCGACGAGATCCGCTATGGCGACAACGACCGGCTGGCGGCGCAGGTGGCGGTGACGGTCGGGGCGGACGTTCTGGTGCTCCTTTCGGATGTCGACGGGCTTTACACCGCCAACCCGGCGCGCGACCCCTCCGCCCGCCGGCTGGAGCGGGTCGAGGCGATCACGCCGGAGATCGAGGCGATGGCGGGCGAGGCAGCCTCGGCCCTCTCGAAGGGCGGGATGCGCACCAAGGTCATGGCCGCCCGCGCCGCCACCGGCGCCGGCTGCGCCATGGCGATCACCCGGGGCGAGGCGCTGCACCCGCTGCGCGCGCTGGAGGACGGCGCCCCCGCCACCTGGTTCGCCCCGCAATCGGACCCGCAGGCCGCCCGCAAGCGCTGGATCGCGGCGATGAAACCGCGCGGCACCCTGGTGGTCGATGCCGGCGCTGCCGCGGCGCTGGCGCGCGGCAAGTCGCTGCTGCCCGCCGGCATCACCGCGGTCGAGGGGCGCTTCGGGCGCGGCGATCCGGTACGCATCCGCGATGCCGCGGGCGCCGATCTGGGCCAGGGGCTGGTGC
>JBPEXR010000384.1:0-3591 GCA_052031355.1 Paracoccaceae bacterium | reverse complement strand
CTGTCGGGCGGGCAGCAGCAGCGCCTCTGCATCGCCCGGGCCGTGGCGACCGAACCCGAGGTGCTGCTGATGGACGAGCCGTGCTCGGCCCTCGACCCGATCGCCACCGCCCAGGTGGAAGAGCTGATCGACGAGCTGCGGCAGAACTACTCGGTCGTCATCGTCACCCATTCGATGCAGCAGGCCGCCCGCGTCAGCCAGAAGACCGCCTTCTTCCACCTCGGCAACCTGGTGGAATACGACGAGACCGGAAAGATCTTCACCAACCCCCGCGACCCCCGCACGGAAAGCTACATCACCGGGCGCATCGGCTGAGGAGACCGCACCCATGGCACATCAACACATCGCCTCCGCCTTCGACCGCGACCTGGAGCAGATCCAGGCGCAGATCATGAAGATGGGCGGGCTGGTCGAGGCGGCGATCCTCGATTCCGCGCAATCGCTGGAGACGGGCGACCCGGAACTGGCCGAGAAGGTGCGTCGCAACGACAAGGCCATCGACGCGCTGGAAGAGCAGATCAACGAGGAGGCCGCCCGCGTCATCGCGCTGCGCGCCCCCACGGCGATCGACCTGCGCATGATCCTGTCGGTGATGAAGATCAGCGGCAACCTGGAGCGGATCGGCGATTACTCGAAGAACATCGCCAAGCGCACCGGCGTGCTGCTGCAGATGCCGGCGCTGGACAAGGCCAGCTCCCCGGCCGCGCTGCGCCGCATGGCGCGCGAGGTCAACGGCATGCTGAAGGACGCGCTCGACGCCTATATCCAGCGCGACGCGGCGCTGGCGCATGACGTGGTGATCCGCGACCGCGACGTGGACGAGATGTACAACACCCAGTTCCGCGAGTTCCTGACCTTCATGATGGAGGATCCGCGTTCGATCACGCCCTGCATGCACCTGCATTTCATCGCCAAGAACATCGAGCGGATGGGCGACCATGTCACCTCCATCGCCGAGCAGGTGATCTTCCTCGTCACCGGCGAACGGCCGGACGAGGCGCGGCCCAAGGGCGATCTGACATCGACCGACGCGTCGATCTCGCGCACCGGGGACGCGGTATGAGCGGCGCGGCCCGCGTTCTGCTGGTCGAGGACGAACCGGCGCAACGCGCGGTCATCAGCTACAACCTGACCGCCGAGGGCTTCGAGGTGATCGAGGCCGCCGACGGCGAGGAGGCGCTGCTGGCCTTCGACGAGGAAAAGCCCGACCTTGTCGTGCTGGACTGGATGCTGCCGCATGTCTCGGGCATCGAGGTCTGCCGCCGCCTGCGCGCGCGCCCCGAGGGGCGCAACCTGCCGGTGCTGATGCTCTCGGCCCGCTCGGAGGAGGTGGACCGCGTCCGCGGGCTGGAGACCGGCGCCGACGATTACGTCGTCAAACCCTATTCGGTGGCCGAGCTGATGGCCCGCGTGCGCGCGCAACTGCGCCGCAGCCGCCCCGCCGCGGTGGGCGAACGGCTGGAGTTCGAGGATATCGTGCTGGACGCCGAGACGCACCGCGTCACCCGCGCCGGGCAGGAGCTGAAGCTGGGCCCGACGGAGTTTCGCCTGCTCTCCGCCTTCATGGAAAAGCCCGGCCGCGTCTGGAGCCGCGACCAGCTGCTGGACCGTGTCTGGGGCCGCGACATCTTCGTCGACACGCGCACCGTCGACGTGCACATCGGCCGGCTGCGCAAGGTGCTGCGCAGCACCGGCGCGCCCGATCCGCTGCGCACCGTGCGCGGCGCCGGCTACGCGCTGGGATAGGTCAGCGGGGGAGGGCGTCCTCGTCCTCGGCCTGGGTGGCCAGCCAGTCGCGGAACAGCGCCAGCGAAGGCTCTGCCTGCCGCGCCTCGGGCCAGACGAGGTAGTAATCCCCCAGCCCCGCCGCAGGCGTGCGCGCCAGGGCGATCAGCCGCCCCGTCGCCAGCTCCTGCTCGATCAGGTATTCGGGCAGCAGCGCCACCCCCAGGCCGTGCACCGCCGCCTGCGTGATGGTCGAGAACTGGTCGTACAGCATCCCCGGCAGCGGCTGCGCCGCCACGCCATGCGCGCCCAGCCATTGCGCCCAGGCGCGCGGGCGTGTCTCGATGTGCAAAAGGGGCAGGGCGGCGATGTCGCGCGGGCCCTGCGCCTCGGCCGCGCCGGGCAGGTCCGGGGCGCAGACCGGCAGCACCCGCTCGGTCTTCAGGCGCAGCGCGCCGCAGCCCGGCCAGTCGCCGCCGCCGAACTGCAGCGCCGCGTCGAACCCCTCGGCGTCGAAATCGACCGGTTTCAGCCGCGTCGCCATGTTGATCGTGATCTCCGGATGCCGCCGCGCGAAATCGGGCAGGCGCGGCACCAGCCAGCGCATGCCAAAGGTCGGCAGGATCGCCAGGTTCAGGCTGCCGCCCTCCGGCGCCACGGTCAGGCGCAGCGAGGCGCGGGCGATCTGCCCCAGCGCGCCGCGCACCGCCTCGGCATAGGTCCGCGCCGCCGGCGTCAGCTGCAACTGCCGCCGCGCGCGGTGCGCCAGCGTGACGCCCAGCTGCGCCTCCAGCGCCTGGATCTGCCGGCTGACGGCGCTTTGCGTCTGGTCCAGCTCGCGCGCGGCGGCGCTGGCCGAACCGAGGCGGTCCAGTGCCTCCAGCGCGCGCAGGGCGGCGATCGACGGGTAAAGGCGGCGGGGCGGGGACATGGCGGGCGCTACGACCTATGCGGTTTACTCATATTTTAATGTTGAAATATCGGTTTTCGCGG
Organism: Paracoccaceae bacterium; assembly: GCA_052031355.1. Classification (GTDB taxonomy): domain Bacteria; phylum Pseudomonadota; class Alphaproteobacteria; order Rhodobacterales; family Rhodobacteraceae; genus JBPEXR01. The sequence goes on along the minus strand of JBPEXR010000384.1, from coordinate 873 downwards.
CGCCTGTCATGTCCTATCCTGCGCCCAACCGCGCGCCCTGTCCCCGGCGCGCCGCGCAAGGGAGATTGCCATGAACATCGAGACCCCGAAACTGAAGGCGAAGGACAAGGCCGAGCTGGGCAGCTTCGACTGGGAAGACGCGCTGCGGCTTGATTCGGCGCTGGAGGAAGACGAGCGGATGATCCGCGACAGCGCCCGCGCCTATGCGCAGGAAAAGCTGCAGCCGCGCGTCATCGAGGCCTTCAACGAGGAAAAGACCGACCCCGAGATCTTCCGCGAGATGGGCGAGATGGGCCTGCTGGGCGTCACCGTGCCCGAGGAATACGGCGGCCTGGGCGCCGGCTACGTCAGCTACGGCCTCGTCGCGCGCGAGGTCGAGCGCGTGGATTCGGGCTACCGCTCGATGATGTCGGTGCAATCCAGCCTGGTGATGTACCCGATCTACGCCTACGGCTCGGAAGAGCAGCGCCAGAAGTACCTGCCCAAGCTGGCCTCGGGCGAATACATCGGCTGCTTCGGCCTGACCGAGCCGGACGCCGGCTCTGACCCCGCGGGCATGAAGACCCGCGCCGTGAAGACCGACGGCGGCTACAAGCTGAAGGGCTCCAAGACCTGGATCTCCAACTCGCCCATCGCCGATGTCTTCGTCGTCTGGGCGAAGTCCGAAGCCCACGGCGGCAAGATCCGCGGTTTCGTGCTGGAGAAGGGCATGAAGGGCCTCAGCGCGCCGAAGATCGAGGGCAAGCTCAGCCTGCGCGCCTCCATCACCGGCGAGATCGTCATGGATGACGTCGAGGTGGGCGAGGATGCGCTGCTGCCGCATGTCGAAGGCCTCAAAGGGCCCTTCGGCTGCCTCAACCGCGCGCGCTACGG